>CAZHBM010000035.1:0-16320 GCA_964529945.1 uncultured Anaerolineales bacterium
TTTCCCTTTGTTCAACCTGGCGTCGTTGTCCAGCGCAGCGCGTATGTTCGCCCTCAGCGCCACCTTTTTTCTGATGCCCCTGTTTCTGGCCGACACTTACTATTTGAGCGCTGTGTTAATCGGCACGGCGTTGATGCTCTACCAGGCCTCGCTGGCGGCCACTATGCTGATCGGTGGCCGCGTGGCCGACCGCCGGCACAGCCGCGGGCCGCTGGTGGCCGGCATGGCTGTGGCGGCCGGCGCTATGGTTTACCTGGCCTTACTGCCGTCCGGCAGCGACATCCGCTTGGTAATGATTGGCTTGATTATCAGCGGGCTGGGCCTGGGTATCGCGCTGCCGGCCATGCACCGGGCCGCTATGCAGCCGATTCCCGAGCCGCGCCTGGGTGCGGCTGCCGGCATGTACAGCCTGATCCGCTTCGTGGGTGACATGCTGGGCACCGCCTTTGGTGGGGTGCTGTTGCAGACCGGACTCGAAGCCGGCCTGCCGTTAGGTAGAGCTCACCAGATGGTTTTCTGGGCAGTGGCCGGCGTGGCTGCTCTGGGGGCGGTGGCCGGACTGGGGTTGCGCGAATAGGGCGCCGGGGACCACAGGGATACCTATGAATCTGGACAAACGGCTGTTGAAAGAGGCTCGAGCAGTCCGGCTGCCGCTGGCGCTGACCATCGGCACCCACTGGCTGGGCGGCATTCTGCTGGTGGTCTATGCCTACTACCTGAGCCAGGTCGTGACCCAGGTGTTCCTGCAAGGCCACCACCTGTCCCAGGAAATCCGCCCGCTGGCTACCATGCTTGGGCTGGCGGCGCTCAGGGCGGTGCTGATCTGGGCCGGCCGCCTGGCAGCTCAACGGGTCGCCGGCCGGATCAAGAGCCGCCTGCGCCAACAGCTAAGCCGCCACCTGCTGGCCCTGGGCCCCGCCTTTGCCTGGGGCGAACGCAGCGGGGAGTTGACCAACACCATCACCGCCGGCGTCGACGCATTAGACGCCTATTTCGCCCACTATCTGCCCCAGCTGGTGACCGCCGTGCTGGTGCCGCTGACCGTCTTCGCTTTTGTGGTCCGCCTCGACCTGCTTTCAGGCCTGGTACTGCTGCTGACTGCCCCTCTGATTCCCCTGTTCCTGGTGCTGATCGGTAGCAAGGCCGGCGAAAAGACCCGCCGGCAATGGACGGTCCTCAGCCGCATGAGTGCCCACTTTCTGGACGTACTGCAGGGCCTGACCACACTCAAAATTTTGGATCGCAGCCGGCAACAGGTCAAGGGCATCGCCGCCGCCAGCGAGGCCTTTCGCCGGGCCACGATGAACGTCCTCAAGGTGGCCTTTTTGTCGGCGCTATCGTTAGAGATGCTGGCCACCGTCAGCACGGCCGTGGTAGCCGTCGAAATCGGCCTGCGGCTGCTGTACGGCCGGCTGGAATTTCAACAGGCGTTCTTCGTGCTGATCCTGGCGCCCGAGTTTTACCTGCCGTTGCGGATGCTGGGCACGCGCTTCCACGACGGCATCGCCGGCGCCGCCGCGGCCGGTCGCATCTTCGAGATATTGGAAACCCCCCTGCCGCCAACCGGAACCCAAGGGGTGTCGCCGAGCATCGGAACCTTCATGCGCATCCGCCTCGAGCAGGTTCACTACACCTACAACGACGGCAGGCGGCCGGCGCTGAACGGCGTTTCGCTCGAAGTACTGCCCGGGCAGAAGGTGGCCCTGGTCGGCCCGAGCGGTGCCGGCAAAAGCACCGTCATCCACCTGCTGCTGCGTTTCATCGAGCCCGAGCAGGGCCGCATTTTGGCCGGCGACCGGCCCCTGGCGGCCATCGATCCCGATGAATGGCGCCGGCTGGTGGCCTGGGTACCACAAACGCCCTACCTCTTCCAGGCTTCTGTGGCCGACAATATTCGCCTGGCCCGGCCGGATGCCGACCACCAGGCTGTCGTGCGGGCGGCGCAATTGGCCCACGCGCACGGCTTCATCGGGCAGATGGCCGCCGGCTACGACACCCCAATCGGGGAACGGGGCGCCCGGCTGAGCGGCGGCCAGGCGCAGCGTATCGCCCTGGCACGCGCCTTTCTGAAGGATGCACCGTTGCTGATTCTCGACGAGGCAACCTCGAGTCTCGATCCGCAGTACGAAGACCAGTTACAGCACAGCCTGCACCAACTAATGCAGGGCCGGACGGTGCTGACCGTCGCTCACCGCTTGAGCACCGTTTTTCGCGCCGACCGCATCTGGGTGCTCGACCGGGGACGGGTCGTCGAAAGCGGCGATCATCAATCGCTGTTACAGCAAGCCGGCCTGTACCGGCAGATGGTCGAATCGGGCGGCTATTGGCACCGGCCGCCGGTCCCGTCCGTTTCGGGCGCATGAGCTTACCCATATGGGGATCACCCGGGAAAGATAAGGAGCAACCAGCCATGTCCCAATCGTCGCCAATCGATTACAACGCCTTTGCCACCACCTACCAGGCGCAGCGCAAGGCCAGCCAACGCGTGCTGGACGTGCTGATTGAGGCTGCAGGCCTGGTTCCGGCCGGCGACATCCTGGAAATCGGTTGCGGCACGGGCAACTACCTGGCCGCGTTGAGCCGGTTGCTGCCCGGCCGCGGCTTTGGCCTCGACCGCTCGGCGGGTATGCTGGACCAGGCCGGCCGGCGACAGTTACCCGTGTGCCAGGCGCAGGCAGGGATGCCATTGCCCTTCCAGGCAGGACGGTTCGGACTTGTCTTCTCGGTGGATTTTATCCATTATCTGCAACCGGACGAGCTGGTAT
Organism: uncultured Anaerolineales bacterium; assembly: GCA_964529945.1. GTDB lineage: Bacteria > Chloroflexota > Anaerolineae > 4572-78 > NAK82 > CAZHBM01. Next base: position 2,766 of record CAZHBM010000035.1, read on the forward strand.
TCTATTTTGAGGAGATAAGGCGGGTGCTCCGGCCGGGCGGGGTCAGCATCACCGCCACCGATTCAGACGACGACATCCAGCAACGAACGATGTCGATCTACTTCCCGGAGACGGTAGCCATCGAACGGCAACGCTATCACCCCATCGAACGCATCCAAGGGGCGCAGCGCACCGCCGGCTTCGCGCAGGTAGACAACACCCACAGCCAACGCAGTTACCCCATCGACGAGACCACGCTGGCCCGCTTCCAACACAAGGCTTTCTCGGCATTGCACTACCTCGCCGAGCCGGCCTTCCGGCGCGGCTTGCAGCGCCTGGAAGCCGACATGCGCCGCGGGCCGGTGCCCGGCCGCGAGGTCTACACCTACGTCTGGGGAGTCAAGCCGGCCGACGATGGGGAGGCGAACGGTGAAAGCTAGGGCAATCACCTGGCGGCTGCTGGGTCTGATGCTGCCCTTCGCCGGCTGGATGCTGTTGGCGTCGCTGCTGGGCTTTTTTACCGTTGGCAGCAGCATCGGCCTGATGGGCACGGCAGCATTTATCATCGCCACGGCCGCCCTGCATCCCTCCATCGCCGTTCTGCAGGTGGCCATCGTCGGCGTGCGATTCTTCGGCATCACGCGCGGCCTGTTCCGCTACCTGGAGCGCTACGTCTCTCACCAGGTGACCTTTCGCCTGCTGACCCGGCTGCGAGTCTGGTTCTACCAATCGCTCGAGCCGCTGGCGCCGGCGCGGCTGATGGAATACCGCAGCGGCGACCTGTTGAGCCGCATCGTGGCCGACATAGAAACGCTGGAGCATTTCTATTTGCGGGTCATCGCGCCGCCACTGGTGGCGCTGCTGGTCGCCCTCGTGATGCTGGTCTTCGCCGGCCGCTACGAACTGTTGTTGGGGGCGGTCATTGTTGCCGGCCTGGCTCTGGCCGGGGTGGTGCTGCCGCTGATCGTCCAGCGCGCCGGGCGCGGCTGGGGCCAGCGTGAGGTCACTTTGCGCGGCGAATTGGGCGCCACGCTGGTGGACGGCATCCAGGGTGTGGCCGACCTGGTCGCCTTTGGCCGCCAGCCCGATCAGCAGCACAAGGTCAACACGCTCGATGACGAGCTGCAGGCCATCCAGACCCGCGCCGCCGCCGTTGGCGGCCTGCAGGATGGCCTGTTCAGCCTGACGGTAGCAGCCACGACAGTGGCCGTGCTGGCGCTGGCGATTCCGATGGTGACCCAGGCCCGGATCAGCGGGGTGACGCTGGCCGTGCTGGCGTTGGTCACCATCGCCTGTTTCGAAGCCGCCGCGCCGCTGCCATCGGCCTGGCAACACCTGGAGGGCAGCCTGGCCGCCGCCGGCCGGCTGTTCGAAATTCTGCAGGCCGAGCCGGCGGTTTGCGACCCGGTCACGCCGTCGCCGCTACCGGACAATTACGCGCTGCGGGTCGAGGACCTCTTTTTCCGGTACGCAGCCGGCGAGCCGCCGGCCTTGCAGGGGATCAGCTTCTCACTGCGGCCGGGTCAACGGCTGGCGATCGTCGGCCCCAGTGGCAGCGGCAAGACCACGTTGGTCAACCTGCTGGTGCGCTTTTGGGATTATCAAGACGGCCGGATTTGGCTGGGAGGGAACGAGTTGCGCCAATATCAAGCCGAAGACGTGCGCCGGCTGATCGGCGTGGTGCCGCAAACTACTCACCTGTTCAACGCCACCGTGCGCGAAAATCTACGCGTCGCCCGCCCGGACGCCAGTGAGGATGAGCTGTTGCAGGTGATCGAACAGGCCCAGATGCGGGCCGTCATCGAGGCTTTGCCCCAGGGGTTAGACACCTGGTTGGGGGAACAGGGCGCCGGTCTCAGCGCCGGGCAGCGACAACGGCTGGCCATTGCGCGTACCTTGTTGCGGGATACGCCCATTATTCTCTTCGACGAACCAACCGCTAACCTCGACCCGCTGGTCGAGCTGGAGCTGATGCGCGATCTGCATGGCTTTATGGCCGGCCGCACCAGCCTGTTGATCAGCCACCGGCTGACCGGCCTGGAGCAGATGGACGGTATCCTGGTAATGCAAGACGGCCGCATCGTCGAACGCGGCCGTCACCAAGATTTGATGCAAATCGACGGGCTGTATGCCCACATGTGGAATCTGCAGCGCATGTGTTAGCGACACAGCGCCATCCTCAGTCGTCCAGCCACTCCACCAGCGTCGACACGCCCATGCCCACACCGACGCACAGCGTCGCCAGCCCGTAGAAGGGCCGTTTCTCGTGTGGCGCGCGGCGTTTCATCTCGTGCAGCAAAGTGGTCAGAATGCGGGCGCCGGAACAGCCGACCGGATGGCCCAGGGCGATGGCGCCGCCGTTGACGTTGGTGATGTCCGGCCGCAGGCCCAGCTTACGCATCACGCCCAGCGCCTGGGCGGCGAAGGCCTCGTTGAGTTCGACCAGCCCGACGTCGGCCAGGTCGATGCCCAGGCGGGCCAGTAGCTTTTGCGTCGCCGGTATCGGGCCGTAGCCCATCAGTCCCGGATCCACGCCGGCGGTAGCCGACCCCAACCAGCGGGCCATTGGTTTCATGCCCAACGCTTTGGCCCGGCCGGCCTCCACCAGCAACAGCGCGGCTGCACCATCGTTGATGCCGCTGGCGTTGCCGGCGGTCACCGTGCCGCCCGGGTTGAGCGGCCTGAGCCTGGCCAGTTGTTCCAGACTGGTATCGACCACCAGGCTCTCTTCCTGGCGGCGGTAACGCGGGTGTTCGTCCAGATCGACCACCAGCGGCGATCCTTTGCGTTGCGGCACCTGGATGGGCACAATCTCGTCCTTGAACCGGCCGGCGTTCATGGCCGCCACCGCGCGCTGCTGGCTCTGCAGCGCAAAAGCGTCCTGGTCGTCACGTGAGATGTCCATCTCGCGGGCGATGGCGTCGGCCGTCTGGCTCAAACTGACGATGGGATACAGGGCGTCCATCCTGGGATTGATGTAACGCCAGCCGATGGTCGTGTCCCACATCTGGACGTGGCCGACCGGTTGCGGCCGCTCCGGCTTGGGCACCGACCAGGGCGCGCGGCTCATGCTCTCCACGCCGCCGGCGACGAAGGTATGCCCCTCACCGGCCAGGATCGACTTGGCGGCCAGGTTGACCGCGTCCAGGCCCGAGCCGCAATTGCGGTTGACGGTGATTCCGCTGACCTCTTTGGGAAAGCCGGCCAGCAGCAGGGCCATACGGGCCACGTCGCGGTTGTCCTCGCCGGCCTGGTTGACGCAGCCGGCGTATACGTCTTCGACCTGGGCCGGATCGATGCCGGTCCGTTCCACCAGGGCGCGCAGCACGTCGGCCAGCAGGTCATCGGGGCGCACGCTGGAAAGGGCGCCGTTGTGTTTACCGATGGGCGATCGCACCGCTTCCACCAGGAGAACTTCTGTCATAAGACCACCTCACAAATAAGGGCTCGACCTTTTGCCGAGGGCAGCCGGTCCGCGCTGACGATGCTGCCGCCATCATAGGTTGACAAATGGCAAATGTCAAACATAATAGATTGTGTTGGTGCTGCTCGTCCCCGGCGCCACTCAAGCTGCTTGACCCTCGAAACGCGGGTTGCCAAACCACTACCGGCGCCGCCTGATCGTCCCGGCGTGCAACCAGCCGCGACGTCCGTCTCGAAAGGCCGGCTGACGGCCAAAGGAGGAAGCCTTATGCGACAATACCTGGACCTGCTGGAACACGTAAAGACCCATGGCGCGCAAAAATCGGACCGCACCGGGGTAGGCACCGTCAGCGTTTTCGGCTACCAGATGCGCTTCGATCTGAGCGCCGGCTTTCCGCTGGTGACCACCAAGAAGATGTTTTGGGACGGCATCGTGTACGAACTGCTGTGGTTCCTGCGCGGAGAGACCAACATCAACTGGCTGAACGACCGCGGCGTGCACATTTGGGACGAGTGGGCCGACGAGGACGGCGAACTGGGACCGGTCTACGGCTGCCAGTGGCGCTCGTGGCCGGCGGCCGACGGCACGGCCATCGACCAGATCAGCTGGGTGATCGACGAGATCAAGCGCAACCCCAACTCGCGGCGGTTATTGGTCAGCGCCTGGAACGTCTCGCAACTCGATCAGATGGCCCTGCACCCCTGCCACGCCTTCTTCCAGTTTTACGTGGCCGATGGGCGACTTTCCTGCCAGCTTTACCAGCGCAGCGCCGACATTTTCCTGGGGGTGCCGTTTAACATTGCTTCCTACGCCTTGCTGACTTTGATGATGGCTCAGGTGACAGGCTGGCAACCGGGGGACTTCGTGCACACCTTCGGCGACGCTCACATCTACCTCAACCACCGCCAGCAGGTGGAACAACAACTGGCGCGCCAACCTTTTCCTCTGCCACGGGTGGAACTGAATCCGGAGGTGACGTCCATCTTCGATTTCGACCACGCCGACATTGCCCTGGTCGACTACCAGCACCACCCGACCATCAAGGCCCCCATCGCGGTTTGACCGCGCCGGCTAGTCGCCGATGGGCAGCGGCTCGCCCAGAATGGGCACCGGCCTGGCCACGTTGACGTCCCACCAGGCGGCGGCCGAGGCCAGGATCTCCCGCGTCTCCCACGTCAGGCGGGTGGCCGGCGAAAAGTAGTGCCCCTGGGCAACCATCCCCACCGCCTGCACGCCCAGGTGGTCGCACAGGTAGACGGCGCGCGGCAGGTGGAAGGCCTGGGTGACGACGACGGCCTGGTCGATGCCGAAAATGGCATGCGCCCGGTAGCAGCTATCGTAGGTCCGCCGGCCGGCGTAGTCGAGGACGATGTCCTCAGCCGGCACATTCAAGCGTTGGGCGTAGGACTTCATCACGCCCGGCTCGTTGTAGTTGAGGGTGCTGTTGTCGCCGGTCATCAACAGCTTGCTGACCTTGCCGGCGTGATACAGGGCGGCGGCGGTCTCGATACGGTCGGCCAGCGCCGGGGTGGGCCAATCACCACGAATGCCGGCCCCCAGGACGATGGCCACCTTACGGACCGGCACCTCCTCGACACGGGTGAAGATGGCCGGTTGTTGGGACCAAACCAACCACACCCGCCAGCCAACCGCCAAACAGGCTAACGACAGGCCGGTTACCGTCAGGTAACCCAGGCCACGACCGGCACAACTGGAAGCTTTCCGCATAGCCTACAGTTTACACCACGTTGCGCCGGGGAGACTTGACCCCCGGCCCACGCTGAACCGTCAACCGGCTCACCCTTCGCTGTCCAATCCCAACCGCTGCTTGAGCATCAGGACCTGGTCGCCGGAGCGTTGCTCCAGGCTGGCGCTGAACATTTCCACCACGCTGTCCAGGCTGTAGCCAACCAAAAAGGCACTGAAAGGTGTCACGCTTTCCGGGCCGGCGGTGAACACCAGGCCGAAGAAACCGACCATCGCCAGCAGCATCTTGAGCAGGATATGGCCGAAGCGGGCATCGATGAGCAGGAAGATGTCACCGGCGGCGATAATCGGCGGACGGCCCTCGCGACTCTGCGCGCGCTTGGCCGTGCCGACGCCGATGTGGACGATGATGCCGATGATGACGGCAAACCAGCCGATGAGCAGCGGCCCCAGGTGGCTGGGCTGCAGCACCCAGTCCTGAATCGGCAGGTAGGTGACGACCACGATGAATAGAGTCGCCAACACTAGCGCCAAAACCACTCCCCAGAAGCTGCGCCGCCGATCGCGCTTGTCGGGTGAATAGCGGTAGATCAAGCCGGTCTCAGCGTCCACCAGGCCGCTTTCGACAGCGTTGGGCGCCCAGGCCAGGTAATTCAGCACCCGCACCCGGTCCTCGAGGTCGGGCAGCTCGTCCTCGAACACGGCGTGGAAGGGCAGGTAGTAACCCGGCCGTTCCATGCGCAGCCAGTCGTTGACCCGCTCGGGGATGGTGATCATGCCCACCTGGAAGACCAGCTTGCGACACAGGGTGTCGAGCAGGCTCAACTGCAACATCAACGTCTGCGGGTCAAAGGCGGTGGTCGGGTCCTTGATGACGGTCGATTGGCCGATCTGTTCCCACAGGTTGGTCACGTGACGGACCGGGTCGGCACCGGGGATGTCGCGCAGCAGTTCTTCCACGTCCTCCCTGGTGCCCCGAATGTAGTCGGCGTATTCCAGCAACGTGGCCTCGCCTTTGGCTACGTGCTCGAGTGCCACCCGCAGGTCTTGAATTTCGTCCCGCAGCTCGCGCAGGCGCCGGTTGCGTTCCTTGTCCGGCTGGATACCGGGCGGCACGGCGCGGGCGCGGGCGGGAACGGGAGGTGGCGGCGGAGCCGGAGCCGGGGCTTCACTGGGAATCCACTCGGCCGGCGGCCCATCGGAATCGGTTGCATCGGCAGGCATAAAGCTCATCGTATCGATCCCCTTTCTGCCCGTCCAAAAACGAGCCAGAGTCCAACGATAGTCGCTTCAAAAGAGACCAGGCATAGTCCAAATAGACATAACTACTATCTATTGTACGCTAACACATTATGTCTGTCAAGGGTGGATTTAGGGACAAAAAAGGACTGCCCTTCCACGGGCAGTCCGGCAGGCTTCTTTTCCGACCGGCAATCGAATTTAAGGCCGGAACAACAACCCAGAGCTACGTCTTAGGCCGGGCGCGGCTGGGTCGCCTGTTCCAAAATCTCGCGCGCGCTCTGGCGGGTGCTGTCGCTGAGGGTGCCCAACATGGCCGCCAGTTCCTCGACCCGTTCCTCGATGTCCAGTTGGCGCACCTGGGTGGTCGTCCGCTGCTGGCTGAGGTTTTTCTCTACCTTGAAGTGCACCTCGGCGTAACCGGCGATCTGCGGCAGGTGGGTAACGCACAACACCTGGCGCTGCCGGCCCTCAGGGTGGGCGATCTGGCGCAACTTGGCGCCCACCACGGCGCCGATGCGGCCGCCGATTCCCTGGTCGATCTCGTCGAAGATCAGGGTCGGCGTCTCGTCGGCCGTCGACAGGACCGTCTTCAAGGCCAGCATCAGGCGGCTGGTCTCACCGCCCGAGGCGGTCTTGACCAGCGGGCTGAGCCCCTCGCCCGGATTGGGCGCGATCAGGAACTCGACCCGGTCGATGCCGTAATCGTTGCAGGCCAGGCTCTGCTGGCCGACGTACACGCCGTCCGGGTCTTCGCCCCAGGTGATGTTTACTTCAAAACGGGCGCCCTGCATAGCCAGATCGGCCAGCTCGCGCTCCACCTCGGCCGCCAATCGCTCGGCCGCCGCCCGCCGGGCTTGCGACAGTGTCTCGGCCGCCCGGCCAACCGTGTGGCGCAGCTTTTCCTCTTCGGCCTGCAGGTGTTCCATTTCCTCTTCGCTGTGGGTGATGCGCTCCAGCTCGGCCTGCGCCCGCTCCCCGAAAGTCAGGATGTGCTCGATATCCTGGCCGTACTTGCGCTTCAGGCTGTGAATCAGGCTCAGCCGTTCTTCCACGTCGGCCAGGCGCCCCGGGTTGAACTCGATGTTCTCGGCGTACAGGCGCAGCGTGCGCGCCAACTCCTCCAACTGGATGGCCAGCGACTGGGCCAACTGCTGCTGCTCCTGCAGGCTGGTGTCGATCTCGGACAGCTCGTCCAGCGCCTGGCTGGCCTGCTGCACCAGGTCGGCGGCCGAGGCTTGCTCGTCCAGCCCATCGTACAGCGCCAGGCAGACCTCGCCGGCCAGTTGATTGAGCCGTTCGGCGTTGGCCAGCCGGGTGCGTTCGGCCAACCACTCTTCTTCCTCGCCCAATCGCAGCCGGGCGGCCTCGATCTCCTGCACCTGGTAGGTCAGTTGGTCGATGCGGCGGGCGGTTTGTTGCTCGTCGCGCACCAACGCCTCCAACTGCTTGCGCGTCTCCTTGAGCCGGCGCACCTGCTGTGTCAGGTGACGTCGCTGCTCGACCAGGCCGGCGTAACGGTCCAGCAGGCGCACGTGGGTCGGCACGCGCAGCAGGCTCAGGTGTTCGGTCTGGCCGTGAATGTCGACCAGCGGCTGGCTGATCTCCTGCAGCAGCGACTGGTTGACCACCCGGCCGTTGACGCGGCAATACGAGCGCCCGCCGGCGCGAATCTCACGCCCCAGCAGCAACACGTCAGGACTGTCACCCTCCAACCCCTCGCGTTCCAACAGCGGCTGTATCTGCGCCCGAATGCCGGCCTCGAGTTGGAAGACACCCTCGATCTGGGCCAGCTCGGCGCCGCTGCGCACGGCCGAGGTGTCGGCCCGGCTGCCCATCAACAGGTCGACGGCGTCGATGATGATCGACTTACCGGCCCCGGTCTCACCGGTCAACACGTTCAGCCCGGGCGCCAGGTGCAGCCGCAACTCGTCGATTATGGCGAAGTCAAAAATGCTCAGTTCGGTCAGCATCGTCTGGTTTCTACCCTGGTAGAAAGGTCAAGGTCTAACACTTACCGCAGGCGAGTCATGATGGTGCCGACACCCAGGAAAAGCAAGATGCCGGGCACGATCAACCCCAAGAAGTTGCCGCCCAACAGCGTCAGCAGGGCGAACGGTGCCACAGCGACCACCAGGCAGGCAGCCACGACCATGTTCAGGTGGCGCGAACGCCGCCGGCCCACCGCCCATCGCACGGCCTCAGCGATGATGCCCCCGGCCGCCGGCGCGGCGAAGAAGCTGATGATCCACGAGAAGAAGCCGATGCGGGCGATCAGAAAGGTAAAGACAGCCGCCGCGACCAACGATAGGGGCAAGGCCACCACCACCGCCAGCAGGTAGTCCAACCGGCCGCCGGTGTAGAATTTGGCCTGTTGCGAACGGACGCAATCCGGGCAGCGAAAACCGACCGGCGTGCGGATGGCACACTTGGTACAGATCGGATTGCCACAGCGGTTACAGCGCAGGCCGGTTGGCACGTCCGGGTGTCGATAACAATACAGTTCTGGTACAGTCTCTTGATTCACAGTTTATCCTCTGGTTCCGTATGGGCATAACCAAGTCGCTTCATCAAAGTAGAGTAAAAGTAGGCCCGATCCTGAATGCGAATGAACCGCGCGATACGCGGGCTGGCCACGACGCGCACCCAGTCGCCGCTGGCCAGCTCGACCTGGAACTGGCCGTCCACGGTCAGGATGGCGGTGTGGTCGGTATGCACCTTGACCCGCACCAGACTTCCCTGGGAGAGCACGATGGCCCGCTCCATGCTCAGGTGGGGCGCCAGCGGAATAAGGAGCATGTTTTTTAGTTCGGGCGGCACAATCGGGCCGCCGGCCGCCAGCGCATAGGCGGTCGAGCCGGTGGCCGTCGAGACGATCAGCCCATCGGCCACGTAGGTGGTCAGGTAGCCGCCATCGATGTAGGTGGCCAGGCGCACCACGCGCGCCAGGGCACCGCGACTGATGACGATTTCGTTCAGCGCCTCGTAGGTGCCCAGCGAGTTGCCGTCGCGCATAAATTCGGCGTGCACCATCATACGCTCTTCGACCCAGCAGACGCCGGCCAGCACCTTGCTCAGGTTGGCCTTCCACGCGTCGGGCGGCACCTCGGCCAGAAAACCCAGCCGGCCCATGTTGACGCCCAGGATGGGAATCCCGGCCTCGGCCGCCAGCCGTGCCGCGCGTAACATGCTGCCGTCGCCGCCCAGGACGACGAACAGATCCAGCGCGTGCGTCTGCCGGCTGATGGCCTCTTCGTCCCAGTTGGAGCCGGTCCAGACCGAGATGCCCTCGCCCTCCAGAAAGGCGCCCATCTCGGTCGCCACCTGACGCGACTCGGCGATCATAGGGTGGTAGAGGATGGCCACGTTCTTGAAATTGGTTGCTGATGCGTCAGTCATAAGTTTTCTTCTATCACCGGCGTCAGGCTGCCAGCTTACCCGACAACCAGGCAACCAGATCGGCCAGCGGCAGGTCGAATTGTTGGCTTTCCTGCATGTCGCGCACGGCTGCCTGGCCGGCGGCGATCTCGGCCTCGCCCAGGATGACCGCGTAGGCCACCTCGGCCCGGTTGGCGCTCTTCAATTGCGATTTCAGGCTGCGGTCACCGAAGGCCAGCAGCGTGGCGATGCCCGCCCGGCGCAAGGACTCGACCAGACCGACGGCCACCAGCTTGGCCGCTTCGCCGCGGTAGGCCACCAGCACCGAAGGCGCCGGCAGCGGCGGCACCTGAAGACCGATTTCCTGCATGGCCAGCACGATACGTTCGATGCCCGAACCGAAGCCGATGCCCGGCGTGGGCGGCCCGCCCAACTCCTCGATCAGGCCGTCGTAGCGGCCGCCGCCGCAGATGGTATCCTGGGCGCCCAGGCCGTCGGCCTTGATCTCGAACACCGTCTTGGTGTAGTAATCCAGCCCGCGCACGATGCGGTAGTCGACCTGGTAATCACGCTCCAATGTCTCCAGGTAGCTGCGCAAGCGGGCGAAATGGTCGGCGCACTCCGGGCACAGGTGATCGACGATGTGCGGCGCGTCCGCCAGCAGCGGCTGGGTGGCCGCCTCCTTGCTGTCCAGGATGCGCAGCGGGTTCTTGCGCAGGCGCATGCGGTCGACCTCCGGCAGTTGGCCGGCCAGAGGCGCGAAGTAGTCCACCAACTGCTGCACGTAGGCCGGCTTGCAGACCGGGCAGCCGGTCGAGTTCAGGTACAGGCGCAGGCCGGAAAAACCGAGCTGGGTGAACAGCTCCCAGGCCACGCCGATGACCTCGGCGTCGACGGCCGGGTCGGCCTCGCCGATCACCTCGATGTCGAACTGCGAGTGCTGGCGGTAGCGGCCCGATTGCGGCCGCTCGTGGCGGAACAGCGGGCCGGTCGTCCACACCTTGACCGGCGACGGCAGTACGTGCAGCCCGTTCTCGATGTAGGCGCGCATAATGCCGGCCGTGAACTCCGGTCGCAGGCTGATGAAGGTGCCGTCGCGGTCCTCGAAGGAATACATCTCCTTCTCGACGATGTCCGTTCCCTCGCCCACACCGCGCACGAACAGGGAGGTGACTTCCATAACCGGCACATCGATGCGCTTGTAACCGAACAGGTGGGTGACGTGGGCGATGCGGTCCAAAATGTGCGCCCAGTAGGGCTGGGCGTCGAACAGCACATCGTTCATACCGGTGATACGCGAATAACGAGCCAAAAGCTTCCTCCCTGAATCGTTGCCAACAAAAAATCGTCTTGGTGCCTGCGGCGACTTCCGTCGCCGGGTCACACAGTGCGGGCGGACGAAAAACGCCGCCCGCCAATGGGCAGATTATAGCCCAAATCAGGCGGAAATCCAACCTCTGTACGCACGCGGATGAGTTTGCGACCGGCCTGTCACCCACGCCGCACGGCGCGTGGTTTTGACAACGCCTTTCAGGCCGGGTATACTCGTTGCCAGCCAACGCTTGGGAAATCTGCTGGCTGCGCGGGGGCAATGAGAATTATCGGCCGTTTAGTGAAACGTTTTTGGATCGTATTTGTGTTAATCGCCCTCTTTGCCATCGTGCAAGTGGGCTTTGCTCACGTACCTCGCAGTGGCGCGCTGGCTCTCAAGAGCCGGGGGTTGTTGCTGGCCTCCAAGGAGGCCGACGCCGCCAACTCGAGACAGCCGACCCAGCCGCTGGTGTTCACCTCGACCTCGGTCATTAAGTCAGTCCACGTGTCGACCTCGGTGGTCGAGACGCCCACCCAGCCGCCGGACACGCCGTCCAGTACGCCCAGCCTGTCGCCCACCGCCAGCCGGACCCCCACCCGGCCGGCCACGCCCACGCTGACGCGCACCGCCCGCCCAACCGACACCGAGACGCCGGTCCCTACCGAGGCAGTCTCGCTGCAGGCCGCCTCCGGGGCAACGATCACCGCCACCCAGTGGCTGACGGTGACCTCGCTGCTGACGTCGACCGCCGCCCAGACGGCCACGGCCACGCCCGAGCCGACGGCCACTCCCACGCCGACGCCGCTGCCCACACCCGATGGTCAGGCGCGCAGTGCCCACGTGCCGATTCTGATGTACCACTACGTCTCGGTCCCGCCGGCCGGCGCCGACCGTTACCGGGTCGACCTGTCGGTTACGCCCGAGCAGTTCGAGGAGCAACTGGCCTGGCTGCGCAGTCAGGGCTACCAAAGCATCTCGCTCTTTGACCTGGTGGACTACATGGCCCAGGGCAAGCCGCTGCCCGAGAAGCCGGTCGTGCTGACCTTCGACGACGGCTACCGGGACGCCTACACCAACGCCTTCCCGCTGCTCGAGCAGTATGGCTATACGGGCACCTTTTTCCTGATTACCCGGCCGATCGACGAGAATAACGTGAGTTACCTATCGTGGGATATGGTCAAAGAGATGCACGCCGGCGGCATGGACATGCAGGCACACGGCTACAGCCACGCCGATTTGAGGGGCAAAAGCGTTGATTACCTGGTCTACGAGATCGTCGGGGCCAAGGAAGCGATCGAGGCGCGCACCGGCGAGACGGTACGCTTCTTCTGCTACCCGTCGGGGAGTTACGACCAGCAGACGATCGACGTGTTACGTTCGGCCAACTTCTGGGCCGCCACGACCACCCAACAGGGCGCCACCCAGTCCTCGAACGACCTGTTCGAGCTCAAGCGCATCCGCATGCGCGGCGAGCACTCGCTGGACGACTTCGAAGAGCTGCTGACCGCCAACTGGTAACGGGTGCGGCGACCTGGCCCGTGTTACGGCTTCTGGGCGATGGCGATGGCCCCGGTACCCAGCGGCAGGCTCAACCAGCGCAACACCTGCGCCTCGACCCCACCCACCACCGTCAGCACGGCGTTGACCGGTGCCGGCGCCGGCTCCATCTCCACCTGGTACTCATCCTCACTCAGATGGTGCGAGGCCAGCTCGGGCTCCTTGTCGCCGGCCCGGCGCATCAAGATCAGCCCGGCCGCCAGTGGGAAGACGAAGAAATTGTTGTAGGTCGACCGCTTGAGCTCGAAGCCGGCCTGCTGCAACTTGTCGCGCAGCTCGGCCACAGTGTAGCGCCGCACGTGGGCGTTGATGTCGTCGTTGTGGCTCCACAGCCACATGAAGGCCGGCACGCTGATGATCACGTAGCCGCCCGGCTTGAGCACCCGGAACGCCTCGCGCAGAATGCTCAGGTCGTCCTCGTTGTGCTCGATCACGTCCAGCGCGCTGACCACGTCGAAGCTGGCATCCTCGTAGGCCAACCCCTGGCAGGCGTCGCCCTGCTCGACGTCGTAGCCGCGCTGTTGGGCCACGGCCACCGGCCGCGGGTCGATCTCGACGCCCTTCACCTGCCCGTAGCGGCTCAGGTGATGGATCATGTTGCCGGCGCCGCAGCCGATGTCGAGCAGCTTCAGGTCCCGGCCCGGCCGGAGGGAGTCGAACATGGTCAGCAGGGCGCGGGTGCGACTGGCGAACCACCAGTGTTTGTCTTCGGTAAGGGACTCGATTTTATTTTCCATGGGGGGGATTTTAGGCGAGGACGGCCGATAGGGCAAGTTGTGAGATATGCATCCAGCCGACTCACAGTCCGGATTGTGCTGCAAATCTGACCGCGTGTCGAACGAGGCATTTCTACGACCTAACGGGGCTAGGCAACAGCATCGAACTGACCAGACTTTCGAAATGGCTGTTTTCACCCCGTACAGACACTATCGACCTGAACACGGGATTGAGATGTCAAG
>CAZHBM010000036.1:0-16255 GCA_964529945.1 uncultured Anaerolineales bacterium
TAACCTCCGGATGCAAAGCCGTATACGTCTCATCCAGTGTGACATTGGTAGTCTCAATCGAGAGCTGCCCTCCGTCTGGCATGGCCTCCTGGGCGTTTATGGCCAGATTGACGATGATTTGTTCGAATTGGGCCGGATCGATTGTCGTCGGCCATAGGCTGGTTTCCAGGTTGGTATGCAGCACAATCCTGTCCCCGACAATTCGGCGCAGCATAGTCTCCATGCCGTGGATAACGTCGTTGAGCAAGGTGATCCGAGGCCTTGCCGATTGTCCCTGGCTGAGAACCATTAACTGGCTGATGAGATCTGCCGCTCTTTGTCCAGCTCCGATAATGCGATCTACCAGGTTGCGCGTAGGATCGTCCTGACTGAGGCGAAATCTAATTAATTCGGCGTAACCGTTTATAACTGTCAGCGAGTTATTGAAATCGTGGGCAATACCAGCCGTAAACCGACCGATAGATTCAAGGTTCTGCAATTGCAGCAGCCGAGCCTTGAACACCTCTCTCTCTTCCTCGGCACGCCTGGTTTCGGTGACATCTCGCAGGATGGTCACGACAAATGTGACCTGGCCATCCTCAAAGTACGGAATCGTGCGCGTCTCGACAACCAGTTTGACCTGGCCCGCAGTGACCGTACTTTCGACCGTCAGCTCTTGGCCGCTCTTCAATACTTGCTGGTATCCATCCCAGGTTCCGGAGGGAAGACAGTCCAGCAAATCAGAAACTGAAAGGCCGGCAAGATCTCGAATCTCACAGCCCACTCGCTGGCACCATTCAAGGAAAGCATCGTTGCCCAGGACGACACACAGGCTCCGATCTACGACCAGAACGGGGTCGGGGATTGCGTTCAAGGCCGAGCTGAGAATAGTCTTCGACCGCTGCAATTGCTGCTGCAGCAGGTCTATCTGACGTAATGAATCCAGGCTGGCTTGAGACTTCTCGGTCATAGTCGATGGACGGTCCTAGGGTAACCGATTTAACCAACAGCACAAGGTCCAAAAAAGAATCAAATGCAATACCCTATTACAGTAACGGCAAGATGGCGTCTGCGAGTTGTAGAATGTTGTCGATGTGAATATCAGCATCATCCGAACCATTTGGCCCGAATACGTTACGATCCCTTACCAGAACGCCAAACATACCCAACTTCCTGGCAGGTGCCAGGTTGCGGACAGAATCCTCGGCAAAGATACACTGCTGTGCCGGGACGTCCAATATCTGCAATACGCGTTCGTAAGCCAGCGGATGAGGTTTGCTAAGGTAATCAAACTGGCGCACGTCAATGATTGTGTCAAAATGACGGTCAATTCCCAGAATCGTGAGCACCTGCTCGGCGTGCTCACGACTGGCGTTGGTAAAAATGGCCTTCTTAATCGGCAAACGAGACAACATCTCGTCCAATGCGGGATTTGGCTGAATGAACCGCGTCAAGGGTACTCTGTGAACGAAATCCAGATAGGTCTCGGGATCGGTTCCATACTCAACCATCAGTCCGCGCAGGCTGGTACCGTAGACCTGATAATAACGGCGACGTAGACGGTCTGCCGCTTCGACAGGAATCCCCAGCTCCTGCACCATAAAACGCCCGATCGCTCCTCCGATCGCCGGCATCAGGCCTGTACCCGGCGAGTAGAGTGTATCATCCAGATCACATATGAGATTGCTGAAGCCGGCGCCGGATTTCACTCGTCAGCCCCCTGCTGGGTATCGAATTCCGTCAAAATATCGCGTAGAAGCGTGGTAGCGATGTTCCCACCTGAGAGAACGCAAACCACCGTTTTGCCACTGACGTCCAAGGCACCTGTCAGTAACGGTGCAATAGCAATCGCACCGGACGGTTCCACCAGAAGTTGCTCTTGGTCCACCAGAGTGTAAATGGCCTGTCGCAAGCTGTATTCGTCCAGAAGGAGAACTTCGTCTATCAGAGTTTGCGCCACCAGGAATGGCACGGCCCCAAAGCCACCAGCCAATCCGTCGGCAATCGTCGGTTCGTGGTCATACGGATCGTACGGCTGACCATCGCGAAGACTGAGCCACGCCGCCGGGCTGGCCTCCGGCTGCAGACCCACAACACGACAATCAGGGGCTATGGCTTTGGCCACGGAGGCTATGCCGGCCACCATTCCCCCGCCGCCGATAGGGACCATCAAAATATCCGTCTGCGGCAAATCGGTTAAAACCTCCAACCCGATTGTGCCTTGGCCGGCAATGACGTCCACATCATCGTAGGCCTGGACGTAGGTAGCGCCCTGCAGCCTGGAAAACTCTTCGGCTGCCTGATGGGCTTCCTCATATGTGGTGCCCACCTTGTGCAGTCTGGCACCCATACGGGCCATCTTTTGAGTTTTGCTCCGCGGCGCAGTGGCAGGCACAAAAATATCGACGTCAATTGGTCCCCACGTCTGCGCCGCGTAGGCGACACCCAAACCGTGGTTGCCGGCCGAACCGGTGACGATTCCGCGCGATTTTTCTTCCGGTGTCAGCGTGGCCACTTTGTTCAAAGCGCCACGCGCCTTGAACGAGCCCGTGACTTGGGAACATTCAAGCTTGAGCCAGACGTCTGCACCCGTTTCCTGGCTAAGAAACAGGCTGTGCACCAACGGTGTGTGCCGGACAAAAGGTTTGATGCGCCGGTGCGCCTCGAGTACATTCTTCAGTCCAAGTGTTGTTCGGGACATTAAGTCGAAAACCTCATATCGTCGTCATTTGTCTTCACATACTAGATTGTCTATTGCAGATGTCAAACGGGAAAACGGCACATATGGCCCAATCCCGTTTTTCCAGCGTCAGAAAAGCGCCCAACGTGTCGTCTTGCGGCGTAAATTTTTCAGGGTCACTCCAGCCCGGTCACAACATCAGCCGCATCGGCTCTTCCAGAATGGATTTGACAGCCCGCAAGAAGGAAGCAGCTTCGGCACCATCGGTCACGCGATGGTCGGCTGAAACAGTAATTTTCATCATAGTGCCTGCGGCCAATTCACCGTTGGCATCGACTACCGGTGTTTTGCGTACGGCGCCGACGGCCAGGATGGCTGCCTGCGGCGGGTTGATGATGGCAACAAAGTCTTCAACCCCATACATTCCCAGGTTGCTGATCGTAAAGGTGCCGCCCACCATATCATCCGCCTGCATCCGTCCAGCTCGTGCCCGGTCGACAAGTTCGCGGACCTCGCGCGAGATTCTAGCCAGCGGTTTGCGATCACAGTCCTTGACGATCACGGTCGTGAGACCGGTCTCAAGGGCCACGGCCACGCCGATGTTGACGCGATTTTGCACCTGGATCTCTTCGCCTGCAAACGATGCGTTGAGGTGTGGATATTGCGTCAAGCCGATGGCACAAGCCTTGATCAACAGATCGTTGACCGATATCTTTTCTTCCTCCGTCAGGAGTTGGTTGAGTTGCTTGCGCAAGCCCATTGCACCCGCCATATCTACATCCATCGTGACGTAGAAATGAGGAGCCTGCTGTTTGCTTTCGGTCATGCGGCGACCGATTGTTCGTCGCATAGGTGACAGCGGCTCCGTGTGGAAATCCTCCCCAGTTGGCTCATAGGACGGCGTCGGCATCGGCGATTTGGCGCGCTGCTCCGCCGGACGAGCGCTCTCTTGCACGTGGGCCTCCACGTCCCGTTTGATGACGCGTCCGTTTGGCCCGCTGCCCTCAATCTCATCCAGATTGATTCCCAGTTCGTCGGCCATCCGCCGGGCCACTGGAGAGGCCATAAGACGCCCTTCATCCCCTTCCGCTGGAGTCGGCGTTTCGGTCTTCTCGGTCTCAGGCTCCTTTTTCGTTGCTGCCTCTTCCGGTTTCTTCTCCTCGGCTTTCTTCGCCTGAGTTTCCTTCGTCTCCGGCTGCTTCGCTTCGGTCGGCTGCGCCTCAAGATCGAAGTCCGTCAGATCGATTTCTTCATCGGCTGTACCAACAATCGCTATCGCTTTGCCAACCGGGACCACAGTCCCTTCGTCAACCAGAAGTTGGCGCAACACCCCGGATTTGAATGCGGTAACCTCTACATTGGCTTTATCTGTTTCGATGACGGCTATGACGTCGCCTTCACTTACCTGATCACCAACCTGTTTCACCCACTCTACCAGCGTGCCTTCTGCCATATCGAAGCCCATTTTGGGCATGGTGATTAAGTCTGCCAATGTCTAACCTCCTATTTTTGCCTGTAGAGGACATCGTTGACGGCTTGAACGATGTCTTTTACCTGTGGCAGTGCCATCTGTTCCAGGCGACGATTGTACGGCAACGGCACCTCCGCCTGAGCCACTCGACGAATGGGTGCATCCAGGTAGTCAAACGCCAACTCTGTCACCCGGCTGGATACTTCGGCACCGACACCGAAGGAACGCCAACCCTCTTCGACCATGACCATACGATTGGTCTTCTTGACCGACGCAACAATAGGAAGGGTATCGAGCGGCCGCAGGGTTTTGAGATCAATCACTTCGGCTTGGATGCCGTCTTCGGCCAGGCGGTCGGCTGCTTCCAGAGAGGCTTGGAGCATCTTGGAGTAGGAAACGATGGTGACATCCTCACCTTCTCGTTTGACGTCCGACTCGCCGATGGGAATCAAGAAGTCCTCGTCATCTGGAACCTCACCACGCTGCTGGTACAGGGTAGCGTGTTCGATGAAGAAGACAGGATCTTCGGTCCGGATAGCCGACTTTAGCAATCCTTTGGCATCCGCGGCCGTGCTCGGAGCAACCACCTTGAGACCGGGAAAGTGAGCGAATACCACGTCGGGCGTTTGAGAATGGGTGGCGCCCAATTGGCGCCCACCACCTCCCACCGTGCGGATGACGATAGGGCAGGTTATCTGTCCGTTGAACATATAGTGCAGCTTGGCCGCGTGATTGACAATTTGATCCATCGCCAAGAAGGCGAAATTGATGGTCATCAACTCGGCCACCGGTCGCAATCCGGCGATGGCGGCACCGGCAGCCGCGCCCACGATGACCCCCTCGGCAATTGGCGTATCGCGCACCCGTTTCTCGCCAAACTCCTCCAAAAATCCCCGGGTAACGGCGTAGGTCCCTCCCCACACGCCGACCTCTTCTCCCATAATGAAGACGCGTTCGTCCCGATACATTTCCTCTCGTAATGCCTGGCTGATCGCTTCTCTATATGTTATTGACGCCATCTATTCTGACCTCCTACTGGTGAGGAATAGGATCAACGTATACGTTCTCCCACAAAGCGGCATCGTCTGGCTCTGGGCTTTCTTCAGCGAACTTCACCATCGCTTCGAGTTCGGTATCCACGTTTTCTCGGATCTTCTGAAGCTCGGCGTCATCGATGTCGTCTCTTTCAATGAGTTGCCTGCCCAATATCTCAATCGGATCGTGACCACGCCACTCTTCGATCTCACTTTTGTTACGGTATCGTTCCGGGTCGCCCATAGAATGGCCGGCATAGCGATAGGTCTTGGCCTCCATCAGGAACGGGCCGTGTTCCCGGGCATACTTCAAGGCCTCGCTCATGGCTACGTAGACACCCAAAACGTCTTGACCATCAATGGGGGCAGAGGACACATTATACGAACAGCCCTTTTCAAAAATATTCGAGACGGCCGATGCACGCTCCACCTCTGTACCCATCCCGTACTCGTTATTCTCCACCAGAAAGACGATTGGCAGTTTCCATAGAGCCGCCAGGTTGATCGACTCGTGGAAATAGCCAATGTTGGTTGTACCTTCTCCCAGCACACACAGTACAGCCTGCTTGACTTCTTGATACTGGATGGCCAGAGCAACGCCTGTCGCCAACGGCAAATGTCCACCGACGATGGCGTGACCACCCCAGTAATGGCGGCTGGCGTCGGCCATGTGCATAGAGCCGCCTTTGCCGCCGCTGACACCGGTAGCTTTGCCCAACAGCTCGGCCAGGACACGCTTCGGCTCCAACCCGCGGGCAACGGCCCATCCGTGATCTCGATAGGCTGTCAACAGGTGATCGTCGGAGCGAAGTGCCTTGCACGCCCCAACCGCAATAGCCTCTTGCCCGATGTACAAGTGCAGAAACCCGCCGATTTCGCCGGCTGAATACAGCTCTGAGGCTTTTTCCTCCAGGCGCCGGATCAGTACCATCTTATGGTACATATCCAACAGGTCATCACGTTTCAATTCATCGGCCATAGCAACCTCCATACACTGGTGTATAGTAGATCAGAAAGACCCACACCAAACGTGCTCTTTCTTTCGACATCCGGTCACGTCGCTCCCTTATATTGCCAGGTGCGACTGGTCAGTGCTCGGGCAGGCTTAGCTCGCCCTGCATACTGATCTGCATCATTGTTCTAACGCTATCGATCGGCAGTTCGCGGCTGAACAGATAGAACATCTTGGCCAAGGCCGCCTCAGTGGTCATGTCGTAACCGCTGATGACTCCTGCATCAGCCAGAGCTCGACCCGTGGCGTATTCGCCCAAGCTCACCGCGCCGGTCAGGCACTGGGTACAGTTCACAATTACCACACCCCGATCCGAAGCAACTCTCAATGTGTTCAACAATCTGTCGTTCTTATCGGGGCCATTACCCAGTCCATAGGTTTCCAGTACCAAGCCCTTGACGGGTGGCTTGAGCACATTGCCGACAATCTCTGCGGGGATGCCCGGGAACAAACGTAACGTTCCCACCCGAACGTCTGTCAGTGCGGTCACTTCCAGGGGACCCGCCGGTGAAGCCGTCGGCAACACCCGCTCCCAGTTGACCACAATGTCGATCCCGACCGTGCCCAGGGGCGGAAAATTGGGTGAAGCAAAAGCCTCAAAGCCGGTGGCGTTCACCTTGACCGAACGGCATCCGCGCAGCAGTTTATTGCCAAAATATAGACACACCTCGGGGATCGGATAATTGGCCGCGATAATCATGGACGTAATCAGGTTTTCGCGGGCATCATTGCGTACCTCACACAATGGAATCTGGGAACCAGTCAAGATGACCGGTTTCTGCAAGCCTTGCAGCATAAAAGGCAGAGCTGAAGCTGTGTATGCCATCGTGTCGGTGCCATGCAGGACCACAAACCCATCATAATCGTCGTAATTGGCCGTTATGTCCTGCGCAATCTTTAGCCAATCCTGGGGCGTCATATTGGCCGAATCCAGAAGTGGCTCGTATTCATGAACGCGGTATTGAGGCATCTCGGCCCCATTTAGCTCCGGCAGCGTCGCCATTTGTTCTGCCAGGTAATGGGCTTCCGGCACATACCCCAACTGCCTTCTTCTCATGCCAATCGTGCCACCCGTATAGGCGATATAAACACGTTTCTTTCGGGCTGGCATGAATCTGTCGTACTCGGGCTCGGGTGCGGCCGACGTAGCGGAGGCCCGGTTCTCGCTGGCTGCAGCCACCGCAATAGCCGCCTCCTGAGAAAGCCCCAACAGAACGGCACAGCGGACAAATTCCTGCCGCGAGATGCAGCCCTTCGCCAGCTCTTGCTGAATGTTGCCGACAGCCGGATGGATGGTCTGGTGGTTGGCTTCTGGCATCACACACCTTGGCGCAGTGTCACCTGACGACGGCATCGGGCCGTTAGTCGTCGGGATAAGTCACGTGATCGATTTGGTCCAGTTGTTGAGCGGGAGCGTACACAACCCCGCCTTCGAACGCCTGGGCCCGGTAGGTGACCCCTTCGTGCTCAAGGGTAAATTCGTCCGATACCTTTTCTCCCAGATCGTGTTCGACGGCATATCGATAGAACAGACTCTGGCGATTGACAGGCACACTCCTGACCTCAGCCCCCGCCAAAAGCGCTTCCCGGAGTGCTTGTTGGCGCTCCTCTTCGCTTGGCTCAGTGGGCTCAACCGGCTCGGGCTCAGGTTCGGGTTCGGGCTCCCCTGTCGCCGTGCCAGGCACCAACTGAAAGGTGAGCCTAAAGGCGGTACGGGTCCACAGGTCAGGATCATCTTCACGACCGAGACCCAACCCGGTCACGGCTTCCGATGGGTGCCCCAAATGGTTCACGCGCACCTTGTAGGTTCCCAGATTACCGTACATCGCATAATTACCCCAATAGCCGTCGATGGCTGCCTTGGTCGGCACCTGGTCACTGGCGTCCCTACGGACGACCAGAAAGCTGGCGTTTTCAATCGGCTGCCCTTCTTGATCAAGCACCTTGACAAATATGTAGCCGGAACCGAGGGCTTCATCTTCGTCACGCCACTGACCGTCAACCAGTTTCCAGTACGATCCCGTTGTGTCTGGGGCACGCTCCAATTGCACGCCTAAATAGCGGAAACGGTGATCCCAGTGATCGCCCAGTTCCTGGTGGTATGTCGTCTTGGTCCACTGGGCCGGCACCGGACCATCTTGGCGAGACGAGCCGGGCAGGTTTTTCAACATTTGCACTAACGGCAACTCACCGTTAAGATCCCAATCACGGTCATAGTGATGCGTAAACCACGGGCCCTGGTTTTCAGCCGGTGCCGCCCACACGCCAATCCGGTAAGCGGCAATAAGCCAGGGCATGACACAGAAGTAATAATCCGGCACGGAATTGCACAGGATATCCCTGTCTCCCTGAACATAGCGGAACATGTCCAGGTTTAGCTCGCTGGCGCGCTGCGGAGTGGGTTTGGCATATCGTGGGTCGTCACCGTAGGTCGTACCGGCTCTCTGCCCCACGTTATAACCACCTTCGGTCATCATAATCGGAATAGAATGACCGATGGAGTCGACAATGACGGCGTTGAGTTGTTCAAAAGCGCGGAAACAAGTTGAATCGTCCATAATGTCGGCGTTTGGGTTGGCCGCTTCCGCGCGATAGCGGTTGACCTCTTCCCAACCCATTTCCCAGGCCCATAGGCCGCCGGAGTCGGTCCATTCGGCTTCCGTCAGCGGAGTTCCTTGTGTATTTGCCGGATCATTGGGATACTCAAGCGGTCTACCGAGGCAGTAATTGTGGATGGCTGCCCAGGCGCCGTTGTCTAGAATATCTCGTCGACCACGTTCGACGATCTTCGCAAATGGATTTCTCTGCGTCCCGACGCCGAAAGCCGGCACGGCTGGATATCCGCCCAAGTCCATGATGATGTCCGCATCAATGATGAAGTTGTCGACCACAATATCCAACCAGTTGTCCGGCTTGTGACTGCCCTGCCATTCAAGATCCAGATCTGGCTCGTTGTTAGTTTCGAAATACATTGCACCGGCGTCCAGATACAGCTTGGCCGCGTCTGCACCGCGTGAGCCGATATTACCCGGATTCTGGCGCGGCCAATAGAAACGTACAACGGGCATAATGTCTTGATTGACCAGGCGCCGGGCCAACCGCAACCCCGATCCGCCACCATCATCCAGGATCTTGACCCATTTGATATCCAGAGCCTTAAGTTGCTCGGACCAGAAGTTCCAATCGCGTTTGCCCCATTCGTAAACGCTCAGACTCCAATGCACACCGCGACCACTGTCCTCAGGAGGGCGAGGAAACTCGTGCAATTGTTTAGTCATTGGGCCTCTCCTATTCCAATTCAGGGTGAGAAATAGTTTTTACTTGCGCGCCGGATTCAGTGCCGGCATCGACCTACGAGGGGCCAAGTAGACATGTGTGGTTATTATACCTTGCCTGGTCCAAGTCAACAAACGGGCAAAAACTCGGGCTTCTGAAGCTGACACAAGCAGAGTGAAATCTGTCCCGTGGTGCTTGTCTACAAAATATGCTAAGATATTATCTAACGGATGAAATATTCGGTTCGTCTCCCCGGATCTGAAATGGAGTGCCCGATGATGAAGATCACCCCCAGTCCTCAGACCCCTCACGGGTTCCGCGGTGCACGCGTGTTTCTTATCGGGTCGATAGTGACCCTGGTCGTGGTGGGCTTCGTGCTCATTATCTTGGCCTTGACGCGGACGGCACCCGAAAGGCAACCAGAGCGCGTGGATGCCCTGGCGCAGAGCACTGATGCCTGTGTAACCTGTCATCGCAAAACCTCACCCGGCATCGTACTTCAATACAGTTACAGTTCGATGGCTGCAGCGGAAGTTACCTGTCACGACTGTCATGAAGTCAAGGCCGAGCATCCTGGCTCTGTGGCACACGAAGGGACCTACGTGTTGCGCTCCCCAAGCACGGGGCAATGCCAGGAATGCCATCAATTGGAAGTCGAACAATACTACCAGAGCCGCCATGCACTGCCGGCCTATGTTGCCTATGCCGGCTCCCAGAACTTGTCGCCTGAACATCTGGCCATGTATGAGTCCATTCCTGAAGGTTCGTACGCGCCGGATAAGTCACGCAACGCGTTGTACGCGCTGGAAGGTGAGCAGATTACACGTTTTGCGTGTGAGACCTGCCACAACGTGGGTCTGCCGCATCCGGATGGTTCGGTCGGGCAATGCCAGAAATGTCACTTACGCCACGAGTTCAGCCTGGAGCAGGCCCGCAAGCCGGAAACGTGTAATGCTTGCCACATCGGCCCGGATCATCCCCAATGGGAAATCTATCAAGAATCTCCACACGGCATTGCCTACATGTCTGATGGGCAGAACTGGCACTGGGAGGCGGAGCCGGGCACGCTGGACGTGACGGATTTTCCGGCGGCAACCTGTGCTATCTGCCACATAGGTGGATTTGGCGCCAGCAGCACAACTCATGATGTCGGCGATCGCTTAAGCTGGTACCTCGTTTCTCCCATCAGTCAGCGGCGTCCGGACTGGGAAGCCAACACGCAACGAATGCAGAATATTTGTGCAGAGTGTCATAATTCGGTTTTCATCAACAGTTTCTACGCCGACGCGGACCAGGCCACCGAGGCGGTAAATGCGTGGGTGCGCGAAAGCGATGCAATAATGGCTCCTGTCCAGGAAGCCGGCCTGGTCACAGCAGCGCCCTTCGATGAGCCGATTGATTTCGTCTATTTTGAATTGTGGCATCACTGGGGAAGGACCACCAAGTTTGGCGCTTGGATGCAGGGACCGGACTACACGCAATGGCACGGTGCCTACGAGGTTCTGAGCGACCTGGCCGAGTTGAGGGAAATGACGGCCGGCAAAATGGAAGCTGCTGGATTAGGGGAACAGAAATGATCCGTCGGGTGATTGGGCTGATCTACAACCGGCAACTGCCTCTTTCCAGAGATCAGTTGATGATGCTGATGGTGGCCACAAACGAAGTCTTCCTGGGCATCGATATTTACCTGGCCCATTCGACAAGCGGCACGATCGTTCCCGATGAATGGATCCCGATTATCTTTGGCCCGATTGCCGGCGTTTTACTTTTGCTGGCCGGCTTGATTGCCTTGCGTCGCAGATCACCGGCTACCATCTTGGCGACGATTATTTGTGTGATAAGCATCTTCGTCGGGCTGCTAGGAACCTATTTCCATTTGCGCCGGGCGATGCGTCCGCTGGCCCCAATAGGCGAGCGCATTAGCATCGACCTGTTAGTATGGGCGCCTCCTGTTCTGGCTCCGCTGATGTTTTGCCTGGTTGGCCTGTTGGGAATCATCGCGGTAGCGGTGGAAAGGCCTGAGGGCTCGGGCACGTTATGGCTCACGGGTGCTCTTCCGTTTCACCTGCCCTTCAGCAAGACCCGGCTCTACTTGATGTTGGTCGGACTAAGCATGCTGGCGACGGTTATAAGCAGCGTGCTCGATCACGCACGCACGGATTTTTCCAATCCGTGGCTATGGGTACCGACGATTGCTGGAATTTTCGCAACTGTGGTGACGCTGGCAGTGGCCTTGATGGAGAATCCCCTGCCGGGCGATATCTTTGTCTACATCCTGACAATGGTTCTGCTGTTGGTTGTGGGGCCCCTGGGCAGCACGCTCCACGCGGCCTATGACTTGACCGCCCAGGCGGTGATTGTCCCCGAGCGATTTATACGCGGTGCACCATTTCTGGCACCACTCCTGTATGCTAATGTGGGCCTGCTCGGATTGATCGCCCTGCTCAGCCCGCATGAATCCACGCCGGCACAACCCGGAGGATAAGGAATCAATCTCCAAGGGCATGCAGAGCTCAGTCACCATCTGTCCCTTTGATCCTGACGAGCGCCGTTTGAGCCGGCTATTGGGCCAGAAACAGGGTCGTCAACCGAATACCAGGCACAGGCTCTTTGGATAACCAGGTGCCATCCTCCTGGCGCCAGCCGGCGAAAAGATCGCATTGTTGGCCGGCCAGCGTTGCCGGCGGTACCAGGCTCACCCGGTCTCTTACCCACTGACCGGCCTGCCAGAGGTCGGTCGGGTACTCTCCATCGAGGGGCTGCCGCTCTGCCAGCAACGCGCCGCGTCCGTCCTCGCAGTCCAGCCGGAACACGATCCGATATGCTTGCCCCGGCGTCCGTTGCACCTGCCAGAAGAGAGAAACCTCTACCGGTGTACCCGGCTCTACGAAGAGCGGTGAGGCTGAATAGCCTCGCAGAACAAAGATATCGTCTATGCTACTCTGCATAGCGTTGGGCACTGTAAAGTCCTCAGCATTGGGAGGCGGTGAGGCTACGGCCGGCTGGATGGTTTGCAGGACGACGCCTTCGCTATTACCGGACGCGCTGATGACCGGTAACACTTCGCCTGTACTCCGATCTTCCAATCCTAACTGAAGGGTGTAAGCGATGGGTGGCAGGTCAGGCGGCAGATCCAAATTCAGCCACTGCAATACGTTTACATCAGGTTGCCAATCGACGGCATCGAAACCATTGGCGTCTATCTGGGCCCAGCTACGGCCCTGGTCGTCGCGCAGGTGAACAAAAAATGCGTAGTCGGGGCTTCCGGGAACGTCACGTAGTGCAGTCCAGTACAGAAGAATCGGCAGTTGGCGCCCGGCCTGGGGCAAAGCGTCAATTTCGTAGCCGTCCAGTCGCACCACCGGATACAACGCATCGGTTTCGTCCAACCTGGCCCCAATAACTGCATCCAACTCATTCTCAAGTTGTGTTGGAAAGGCCGGCTTCAGCGTATAGGCAGCCATATCCCTGCCCAGCGTGTCAAGCTGAAGATAGTCCAGCCAGCGAGGATGCGGTGGGGCAGAGGCCAAAAAAAGATAAGTGGGGCGCATATCGGCCCCAGGCGGTGGCAGAAGGAGCGTTTGTGGGCCGTAAAACCAGAGCACAAAGGGCGGATGATGGCCGGTCTGCAGATCCAACCTGAAACGGTCCCAATCGCGGTAATAGGCAGACGAAATCGCTGCCGGTCCCGGCAGTTGGTGCGTGTCGAGATACGCTACGGCTTCGGTAAACTCGGCACCGTAAATACCTCGTGCCTCAACATCCGAGGCCCAACGTCCAAAGTAGTCAAAAACTGTAACACCGGTCACCAGCAGCAGGTAAGCTAACACCGCCGGTATCAGCAGACGCCTCAGGCGAGGAACGCGTCCACGAAGCCAATCTACCACAGTAACGAGACCAAGCGCCCACAGAATGTATGTTGGCGGCAAGGCGCCTACCATACGCAGGTAATGGGGACTCTCGCTGGTGATAAAATCGGGCACCAGCAACACAATCCACCAGATGAGCAACAACGCATAGGGCATTGCTTCCTGTCGTGGTCGCCGCAGTCGAGCGATGGTCACTGCTAACCCGACGACAAAAAAGACCGCCCCGATTGGTTCGAAGATGGGCTTGCCGGCCAGGCCATACCGGCTGCTACCCGGACCTATGAGACCAAAAGATGCCAGGGTATGCCAGGTGGAAGTGAGCAGAGGCAGAAAGTTGCCGGCCAGGGCAGCCGGCAAGGTGAGAACCTGGTTGGCACGCTGGCTGAAAATATCCGGGTGGGCGAGATAGTAGCCGGCCAATGGCGCAAACACCACGCCCCAGGCAGCATAAAAGACCAGCACCCCCAGCCAATGATGGCGACGTACCTGGCGTCGCATCAGCAAGTATCCCAAAAACACCAGTGGCAGAAGCGGCAAGAAGCGACTGGCCAGATAAGTATACATAGCGGCGCCGGCCGCCGCACCTGCAGCCAGAAACCAAAGTAAGTAACGGGTCTTGTGCGTCGATCTATCGGCAGTGAAACCGCGCCACAAACAGTAGACGGCCGGCAACTCGAACAAGGGCAGCGTAACAGCCCGCAGAGCCAACCGGCTGATGAACACAGCCCAGAATGAAAGCGCAACACCGGCAGCTGACAGGGTCGCAAGCCAATGGGCCCGGCGAGGGCTGGTTTTTTCAAACAGGCGATAGGCCACAGGGTAAGTCAAGGCCACCGTCAGCAAGCCGGCCGTTACGTTCACCAGACGCATTGCCAGGGGGACGATACCGAAAAGGCGCAGATAAAGCGCCTGCCAATAGATAATCAGAGGCTCGATACCGTTGTAGATATCGAAGAAGATAGAGCGTCTGCCCTCCAGCAGGACCTGAAGGGCGGTAATACCATTATAGGCTTCATCGTGAGATAGCCCAGGTGGTACCCGGTTAAGACCGATGAGGCGGATCGCTGCTGCCGATAGCAGAATCAGGCAAATTGCAGCCCAGCGTACGCGTCGCGAATAGTGGAACAAGAGATATTCACCCTCTGCCACTTTGCCGCACAGACTGGGGGGCAGTGGCCGTCTCCATTGCAGCGGCGCTCGAAAGAGGTTAGTCGAGATAACCCAAAGCGCGTAGCCGTTCCGTCAATTCCTCGTCATCTCCAAGATCCAAACGTTCGGAAGCTTCCCAATTCTCGGGGCGGCGCTTCTCCGCCTGGGCTATGAAGTTCGTCAGCGCACCGTTGAGTTCCGATGCTTTTTCCGGGAATTGATCGATCAAATTCACTGTTTCGCCAGGGTCGGCGACGACGTCAAAGAGTTCGTCGGGCTCGTCAGCCACCGTAATGAGTTTGAAATTGTCGCGGTACGCGGCGCGGCGCATAGAGCGACAACGGAACCGCTCAATGGCCTGAGTGTCGGCGTGTTGCTCCATCTGCGTGAGTAGGGTATCCGGTGTATAAGCTTCGGCGAACACGTACTCACCGTCAGGATGTTTGCCCTCCACAGTGCGTGCCAGGCTCAACCCTTCCACGTCGATCGGAGCCTGCCGTTTGCTGCCATCTCCGTTGCCACGCTTTCCGTTTCCGTCAACAGACACTGCCGCCGCTTCCAGGATGCTATGGAACACACGCCGGGACGAAACCAGCTCGGGGATGCGTTTGCCTTGCGGGTACAGTTTTGGATAACGAACGATCAACGGTACGCGAACCAAATCGTCGTAGGCGACCAGTGAATGTCCCACAAAATCGTGGTGATTGAGACCTTCGCCATGATCCGACGTGACGACCACCATGGTATTGTCGCGAACTTCGGGTTGATCCAGATATTTGAAAAGGTGACGCAACAGATGGTCTTGATAGGCCACCTCTGCATCGTACAAATCCTTGAGAATACGATCTTGCTTTTCGGTAAGCGGTTCAACCAAGGGCAGCATCCAGCGGTAGGTTTGCGTATTGTAGAATCGCATGAAGTCCTGTATTTCGCGGTCTTTTCGGAAATAAGGCGCATACTTTCGCACGAATCGTTTCGGCGGCCAATAGGGAAGATGTGTCTCCATGAGGTTGATGAAGGCAAAGATCGGCGGCCTGTCTTCCATCTTCTCCTGCATACGCAGATAGCCAACGACGTCACGCAGAGAGTGTAACGTATTACCCTTGAAATTGCCTGCCCGGAGCCAGATATAAGACAGGACGGGATTCATGGCAATTTTCAGCAGGAAGTGATTGTGCGCAAAAAGATTCGAAAAGCTGTTGGTGAACTTGCGCACCAGGCGGGTGTAGCGCTCCAAGACGCGCCCTTCCAGGCTTGGACGAGCTCGAGTGATGTCGGGCGGATTCGGGGCTGCCCCGCCGTAATTGTGAAAGCTGTCAAAGCCGCGGTCCAAGTGGTTTTCAACGATCCCCAACAGCGGATTGTTGCAGAACCCGATGGTGCGATAGCCTTTGCCGCTCAAATGCTCGGCCAGGGTTGTAAACTCTTCCCCTAAGGTGTCGTGTATCTGTGCCGTCATATGCGTGCTAACGTGTTCCCCCGTAAAAAGGGATGCGTGAGATGGAATAGTCCATTGGCCCGGCACAACCGCCCGTTCGAAAAGTGCCGATTGGGCGGCAAATTGATCCACGTGGGGTGTGGTTGTCCGCTGGTATCCGTAACAGGAAAACCGGTCTACACGATGAGTGTCCAATATGAGTAATATTACATCGGGTGCTTTCACAGATTGTGCCATATTCTACCTCTTGCTAGACTGCTTACCGCTGCTCGACCACCTACTATACACCGGTTGAATACGCAAGACAAAAAAGTCGCAGTTATGTGGCTGGTTGATCCATGTTCTTG
>CAZHBM010000037.1:0-14226 GCA_964529945.1 uncultured Anaerolineales bacterium
CGGTGTTTCTGGCCATCCTGATGACCTTCATCTTCTTTATTGCCGTGCTGGGAGCTGTGCTGGAGCAGAAGATTCATCCCAAGATCTACAATCGCGTCTTGCTGCTGCTCATCGTCGGCATTGTCGTGGGTGTGATTGCTATGTTCCAACCATTGTCGATCGCTGCCTATCGCATCGGGTTCCACGTGTTGCTTGTCTCGCTGTTCTCGTTTATGGCATGGACTCACATCACGCCTATGCGCATTGAAGAAGAAGAGGAAGAGGACAGGTTGCCTGCAAGCGTCCACGATATCGTGGATGATGACATGCTCGAGCCGGAGAACGCCTGATTGGTTTCGCCGGCCGTGAACTTACTGCCGGCAACGTCGGAGCAAGGTAGGGACTGAAATGTGTTGCCCTTCCTGCGGAAGGTACGCACATCAGGACTACCCTGTCCTCGTTGCCGGTAGATTGATCTAAGCGTGGCCTCCTTCAGCCATCAGTCGCACATCGCTGCGCTGGTGGCTGAAGATTTTTGGGGCGCCGGTAGGGGAGAAGGAGAACATCTCTGTCGACCTGCGACGGGCCTTCAATCAGGTGTGCTTGCTGGACGAGAAACATTTATTGCAGACGGGTATGGTCGGGCTGGACGTCAAAGCCGTGCGCACCCGGCCACCCGAAGTCGCCACCAGGCACCTGCGCAACGGTCTGTTGTTCTTGCGCCTGGTCGAGTTGAGCCGCTCGCTCGACCGTCGGCGACTCGACGACCTGCGTGTCTCGCGCCACTACCGGGAGCTGGACTGGCTCATCCTGACTCATCTGATGGGCGACTGACCGGCCTGTTTGTCACCGGCCCGTTTTATCTCCCCATATCTATCTGATTCTAAACGCTTCTTAGAACATTATGTGAGCGGTCTCTCACGAACCTGCTTCGCAGCCGAGACCTGGCTTGGGCCAATTTCTCCGACAAAAATATTGGGGGCACACCTGCTCCAGCCGTTTTGGTTGATGCCTGTTGGCATGCTATACTGAACCGGTGACCGGCGGCCTGACAATGCTGGCGGTTGCCGGAGACCTGGGAGGAGACAAAGGCACATATGGCGGAGATCACGCGCAAGGAACTGTTGATGATTCTGGCTGCCGCCGGTGAACATCCGCGTTTGGGTGGCGTCGACTTGAGTGGGCTGACGTTGAAATATTTTGACCTGCACGGAGCCAATTTGAACGGTGCCAACTTGACTGGAACCGACCTGCGCGGCGCCGATCTCAGCCAGGCCCAACTGGCCGGCGCTAACCTCCACGGTGCCTATTTGGGTGGCGCCGATCTGACCAAGGCCGATCTGCACGGCGCCAACCTGAGCGGCGCTGATTTGCGCGGCACCGTCCTCAGTGAAGCCGTCCTGAGTCGCGCCAATTTGCGCAAAGCGATGCTTTACCGTGCCGACCTGCGCGGCGCCGACATGCGCCAGTGCAACCTCACCGGCGCCAGTCTGGCCAATGCCGACATTCGCGGTCTCAACCTGGCCGGCGCGAAGTTGCCCGACGGAAACGTCCACAGTTGATGGCCTCACGGAGCGGCTCTATGCTGAAGGCTCCCGGCCGCGGACGACCCTGGTGGGCTTCCCCCTGGTTGGGGCTGTTGCTGGTGGTCCTGGTGGCGGCCTGCTTACGCTACCCGGGATTGGATCACCTGCCTCCCGGCCTCAACTTCGACGAAGGCGGCGAAGGCATCGCCGCTCTGGATGTGCTCAACGGCCACCTGCGTTTGTGGTGGCCTATCGGCGGCGGAAAAGAGCCCCTGATGGCCTACCTGGTGCAGCCCTTCTTCTGGCTGCTGGGGCCGACCCGCCTGGCATTGCGTTGGTACAGCGCCACAATGGGCGTCTTGGCTGCCGTTGGGACGTATTGGCTGGCCTGGGAGCTGGTCGGCCATCGCCGCCGTCATTGGCTGGTGCCCCTGGTAGCCGGTCTGGGTCTGGCAACCGCTTTCTGGCACGTGGCCTATAGCCGCATCGGCTTCCGGGCGCTGGCCATGCCGGCGGTGGAGGCGATTGCCCTGGCCTGGTTGTGGCGGGCGCTGCGCACCGGCCGCTGGTATCATTTTGTCGGCGCCGGCTGCTTCATCGGCCTGGGGGCCTACACCTATCTGGCTGGACGTTTCGTGCCCGTAGGTCTGGCCCTTTTCTTTCTGCTCGAGGCGCTGATGGCCTGGCGCCAGGCCCGCCCGCCGTTGCTGGTTCGCCACTGGTGGGGGCTTCTGCTGACGCTGCTGTCGGCCTTGGTGGTCTTTTCTCCCCTGGGCGTCTTTTTCGTGACCCATCCCGAGCGTTTCGTCGAACGCGCCGGCTCGGTCTCGATCTTCAGTCCCGAAATGAATCATGGGAACTTGTTGGGGACCTTGGTGCATACCAGCCTGTCCACCCTGGGCACCTGGGCCGGCCTGAGCGGCGATCCCAACCCGCTGGGCAACGTGGCCGGCATGTCGATGTTGGATCTGCCGCTGGCACCCTTGTTCTGGTTGGGCCTGTTGGTTTGCCTCTATCTGGTGGTGCGCCGATTGTTGCCGGTGCGTCCTTCCGCTGCTCCGGTCCCACCGACCCACCGTTCCCTGATCTTGCCGGCTCAGCCGTGGCTGCCGGCGGCCTATCTGTTCCTGGTATGTATGTGGGCGGTTATGCTGCTGCCCGGTATCCTGGCCCCCGAAGGTGCGCCGCATCACCTGCGGCTGATCGGCACTGCCCCGCTGACCTACCTTTTGGTCGGCATTGGGGTCAGTCGCCTGGTCAATTTGGGCGTCATCGTGTTGGGCGGTTCGCCGGCCGATGAGACCCGGTCACACAAGCCCGGCCAGCGCCGGCCGATCGGGCGCTGGAATCCGTGGCTGCGCTCGCCGCTGCTTCCGCTGCTGTTGTTCGTCCCTATCGGCGCCGTCACTGCCGGCACCTACCTCACCCATTGGGCGCGCCAGTCGGACCTGTACATGGCTTTCGACGTCTACGCCGTCGAATTGGGCCAACAGATGGCCGCCGACGACCAACCGGGTGTGGTGTACGTCATCCCCATGGATTTACGGGCCGGCCACGAGGCGCGTCACTACAGCCTCGACTTCCTCTATCACGGCCAGGCGCCCTACGTTTACCTGCCGGTGGATGAGACCACGGCCGCCGGCATATTGACCGAGGCGGCGGCCGGTCACGACCGGCTGCGGCTGGTGCGCTGGTTGCAGGACAAGCACGCCGCCGCCGACGAGCGCCAACTGGTCACCTTTCTGCTGACCACCGCCGGCGCGCGCCTGGAGAGTCAGCGCGACTATCCGGTCTACCGCGTTGAAACCTGGCGCCTGCCCTCAACAGAGACAAAGTTCTCGCTGCCGGTAATAAACACACCCATATCGGCCGATTTTGACGGGCTGCTGCGATTGAACGCATTTTCTGTGCAGGCCGTCGACGGCCAGGTGGCGGTGGCTTTGAGCTGGCAGCCGTTGGCGCCCATGCAGGTGGACTACAAAGCCTCACTGCGCCTGACGGATGCCGCTGGCAACCGCGTGGCCCAGGTGGACCGCTTTCTGCGCCACAATTGGCACCAGGGTACCAGCTTGTGGCCGGATGAGGTGGTCAACGAGTACTACCTGTTACCGGCTCCCGCCCCCGGCGAGTACCGGCTATCGGTGGTGGTCTATGACCCCGACACCCTGGCGCCATTGACCAGCGCCGGCCTGGCCGAAGTGGCCTTGGGCAGCGTCCAGGTCAAATAATCACCCTCGATTGCAGACGTTACGCCATAGACAAAGGCCGCTCCTGGCTGTATCCCGCCCGGCCCGCTTAAGTCACCCGGGATGTGTCAAAAATCTGTGGTATTTATTGTCTCTTGTGGTTGGACAACCTTCCCACCACAAGAGACAATAAACTGAAAACCGGCCGCCGGCTGTATTGGCCATCTACCAGGTAAATGGGACACCCTCATTGCCCCGGCTGCGCTTGTCGCCGTCCATCCCGAATGTTACAATAGATACCAGGCGAGCACCGGACGCTATTGACCCAGTTGATGGCCACGAATCGAGAGCCGATGACCAAAAGACGCACGCTGACGCTGTTGCTGCTGTTGTTCCTGGCTTTGCCCGTTATCGCGTTTCCCGAGTTGCTCTTCAACAGGCAGACCTTGTTTCAAGCCGACATCAGCCGCATCCACTACCCTTATCACATCATGGTCGCCGGCGAGTGGCTGTCCGGCCGCGTCCCGCTATGGAATCCCTACCAGCACATCGGCATCCCGTTGCTGGCCGAGCCCCAGGTGAGTGTGCTGTCGCCGTTGAGTGCCATCTTCCTCAGCCCGTTGCCTCCGGCCCTGGAGCTGTCGTTGTTCATTTTGATCCACCTGACCCTGGGCGGGCTGTCGGCCGTCTGGCTGGGGCGCTGTCTGGGCCTGCGCTGGCCGTCGGCGGTGGTGGTCGGGCTGGCTTTTGGCCTGGGCGGTTTCTTGATGGCCCAGGTGGGCAACACCAACATTATGACCGGCGCCGCCTTTCTGCCGCTGTTGCTGGCCGCCACCATTTGGTCATTGCGGCGACGGTCCTGGCTGGCGGCGGCGTTGGCCGGTATTCCGCTGGCGTTGCAGATTGTCACTGCCCAGCCGCAGGTAGTGCTTTACAGCGCCAGCGTCGTGTTGGCTTATGCCGCCTATCGCATCGTCGCCGACCTGTGGGCCGTCCGAGGCCAAAGGCCGGCTACCGGCTGGTTAACCGCCGGGCGCAGCCTGTTGCTAATAGCTGTGCTGTTGGCCAGTGGCCTTATGCTCGGCGCGCCCCAGTTGCTGCCCTCGCTGGAGCTGCAGCAGCAGTCGGTGCGCTCGCAAGAGCAGGGCTATGATTTTCTGACCGCCAACTCACTGCCGCCGGTGATGTTGCTCAACCTGGTCCTGCCCAGCCTGTTTGGCAACAACGTGACCGGCTTCAAAGGCGGCGATCCCTTCGCCGAAGATTTTGTGTACATCGGTTTTGTGGCTTTGGTGTTGGTGTTTTTCAGTTGGCGGCAATACCGGCGGCGCGACATGCCCTTTTTCGGGCTGCTGTTGTTGGCTGCCGGCCTGTTGGCTATGGGCCGCTTCACCCCGCTTTATCGCCACATCGTCCAATACCTGCCTGGCTTTTCCCTGTTTCGCATCCCATCGCGCTGGCTGATGGTGGTTAACCTGGCGCTGGCAGTGCTGGCCGGCTATGGCCTGGAGACCCTGTTGCTGCGTCGCCCGTCGCTGCGCCGGCTGGCTCCGCTGCTGGCCGTCCTGGCCGGCCTGTTGATCGGCCTGGTTTCGGCCTGGGTATTCCGCCAGCCGTTGCTGGCTGCCAGCGCCGCCATCGGGAACGAGTTTCAACGCCGACTGGCCGGCGCTTTTCTCGAAAAAGGGTTCGTACTGAACGCAGCCTACCTGGATCGCATATTGTTGCGGCGCCTGACCTGGCTGTTGGTGCCGGTGTTTCTGCTGGCCCTCAACGTGATCCTGACCGCTGCCCTGTTCGTGCTTTACGCCGCCCGTCGCTTGCAGCCGCGATCCTTCGGTTACCTGGTGGCCGGCCTGTTGGCCTTTGACCTGGTGCTGGCCGGCGGCACGACCATCAACCCGGTCCGTTCCAGCGATTGGTGGCGGCAGCTTTCCGGCGGCAGTGACTACGTGATGGCGCACCTGGACGGCGAACGTGTCTTTCCACTGGGTATGGGCACCGAGCAGGCGGCCGTGATCAACCTGGGCCAGTTTTGGCCCTCGGCCTACCACGTCCACAGCGCCGGCGGTCATGGATCGCCGCTGATGTTGGCCCGGCAGAAAACCTTCCTGGACGAGGCCCATCCGGTGCAGCAGGTTGAGATTTTGGGCGTGCGTTACCTGCTGACCGAGGGGCGCCTCGGTGCCGACGCCGAGGCCACTTTCCCGCGTGTCTTCCAGGACGACGTGTCGGTGGTCTACGAGAACACGCGTCCCCTGCCGCGGGCCTTTATCGTCCACCGCGCCCTGGCAGCCGCCGACGCTGAGGCGGCGCTGGAACCTTTCCTGGGCAACGAGTTAGATCCACACCAGACAGTGGTATTGGAAGCGACTGCCGTGCTGCCCGACCGGGAGACGGCCAGCGGTGATGATAGCGTGCACATGCTGCGCGACGAACCGCAGCGAATAGACATTGCCACCCATAGCGCCCAGGCCGGCTATCTGGTCCTTTTGGACAGCTATTACCCTGGCTGGGTGGCCAGCGTCGACGACCGGCCGGTACCGATCTACCGTGCCGACTACGTCGTGCGGGCGGTCGAGTTGCCGGCCGGAGACCACCTGGTGCGCTTTCGTTATCGACCCTGGCCATTTTATGGCGGTGCGGTGCTGGCGCTGATTATGCTGGTCGTCATTGCCGTGTTAGTATGGCGGCAACCTTTGCCGCGGACGTTTAAGAACGACGATCTATGACGACAAACGACGGATTCGAAGACCGATCCAACGCCAAGCGTGACCGGCTGATCGCCCTGGGAATTTTCCTGGCGGCGCTGGTTCCGCGTGGGCTGAGCCTGGGCAGTTTCGTGACCGTTGACGAGGCTAAATGGGTCTACCGCTCGGCCCAATTTCTGGCCGCCCTTCTGCGCGGTGATTTGGCCGGCACGGTGGTCAACCTGACGCCGGCGGTGACGACGACCTGGCTGGGTTCGATCGGGCTGACGGCCTACTACTGGCTGCACCGGCCGGCGGCCAATTTCTCGGAGTGGCTGCTGTCGCTACCCGAGTTTCGGACCGACCTGGACGTGCTGCTGGCGGTGCGCTGGCCGATGGTTTTGATGATGGCGGCTGGCATTGCTGTCGGTTACCTGCTGGCGCGCCACCTGCTGGATAGACCGACTTCCATCATCTTCGCCCTGCTGTTGGCCCTGGATCCGCATTTCGTGTCCCTATCGCGCGTTTTGGGCCACGATGCGCCGGTCGGCCTGTTCGTCGGCCTGTCGCTGCTCTCCTTTCGCACGGCCATGCCGCCCTGGTCGGATGCGCCGGTCTGCTATCGCTGGCGGGATTGTGGCCGTTGGCTGTCGTTGAGTGGCTTTTTCGCCGGCCTGGCCTGGCTGAGCAAATCACCGGCCTTTTTCCTGTTGCCTTTCGTCGGTCTGGTCACCCTGGTGCGCCTGATTCGGCGACGCACGCCGGCCATTCACTGTATGTGGCACGTGGTGATCTGGGGTCTGATTGCAGTGCTCACTTTCATTGTCTTGTGGCCGGCCGCCTGGCAGTCGCCGCTGGCCACGCCCTGGGCGGTCATCCGCAACGCCTTTCTGTCGGCCACCGACACGGTCGAAGCCGCCGCTGAGGGCCATTGGCTGGTGCCCGACCTGGGCTGGCTCTACTATCCGGTCAACGCCGGCTTCAAGTTTTCCATATTGGCCAGCCTTGGGCTGGCGACCTGGCCGGTCTTGTTGTTGACCCGCCATTGGCGCAAGTTGTCGCTCAACGAACGCTGGGCCGCCTTCTGGCTGGCCACCTTTGCCGGGCTGTTTGTGCTATTGATGACCCTGGGCGGCAAACGTAGCGCCCGTTACCTGTTGCCGGCCTGGATGTCGATCTACTTCCTGGCGGCGATGGGCCTGCGGCATTGGGCGACGCTGTTCCGCACCTGGCGCCAACGCCGGCCTTCGACCTCCGCCGACAGCCCCACCCGCGGGCCGGCCTTGCGACGTATCACGGCTGGGGTGCTGTTTGGCGGTCTGCTCCTGCTGCCGATGGTTTACACCTATCCATACTACTTCAGCTATTACAACCCGTTAATGGGTGGACCACTGACCGCGCCACGCCTGGTGAAAATCGGCTGGGGAGAGGGTCTGGACCGGGTCGGGCGCTGGTTGCAGCAGCAGCCGCAGCCCGAAACCTTGCGCGTTGGCAGCTACTACGCCTCGGCGCTGGCACCTTTCTTCAGTGGCAACATCAACCCGGTGACGGCCGAGTCGCTCGACTACGTGGTGCTGTACATCAAGCAGACCCAGTCGGGCGAGCCCAGCCCCAGCATTCTGCGCTACTATTTGAGCCGGCCGCCGGCCTATACCGTCCACCTGGCCGGCATCGAGTACGCCCGGGTTATGCCGGGCCCGGCCATGCGGCCGGCGCTGACCAACCAACCGGCCTTCGATACCGGCATTCTGCCCAAGCCGCTGGCCTTTCGCGCCGACCAGCCCTATCTGCCCATCGGCGGCCAGGTAGGCGTCGAGGTGTTGTGGCTGGCCGATGCCTCGCTGCCGCGCGCGGCCACCCGGCTGACGCTGCAACCACTGGCTGACCTGGATGCCCAACCCGGCAGTCGCAGCCAGGTGATCTGGGCCCAGGCCGAGGGACGCCTGGAGCGCCGTCCGGACGGCCTGGTTGTCAGTCACTATTCCCTGGCGCTGCCGGCCGACCTGCCGCGTGGCGATTACGGCTTGCTGGTCGATGGCCGGCCCCTGGGCAGCGTGGCCGCCCGCCTGTTCGGGGTTCCGCCGCTAACGGCGCAGGTTCAGGCTGACTTCGACCGGCAGATAGCGTTGGTGGGTTACGACTGGGACGCGACCACCGGGGATCTGACGCTGGTCTGGCGGGCGGCGCCGCGCGCCTGGGCCGATTACACCGTGTTCGTGCACCTGCTGGACGCCGGCGGGCAGCGGGTGGCCGGCGTTGACGCCCGGCCCGAACCGCCTACCGACGGGTGGGCGCCGGACGAGGTCGTCACCATGACCTTTGCCTCCGGTAGTGCCTACGGCAGCTTGCTGCCGCCCGATCTAACGGCCGGGCAATACCGGGTGGCCGTTGGCCTATATCATCCCCAGACCTTGCAGCGCCTGCCGCTGCTCGATGCCGCCGGAAAACCGGCGGGCGACCAATACCTGCTGCCGCTGACAATTGACCGCTAGACAGCGCCGCCGGTCGCAAGCGCGTGCTTTTCTTGCACCTGCCTTGTGATCCGACCAAAGAGAATACGAGTTAAGAAAGAGGTGTTTTGATGGCAAGCCTGTTTTCGTCACTGATCGTTAAGGATTTTACGCTGAAGAACCGTATCGTGCTGCCACCGATGGCTAACAGTATGGCCGACGACGACGGCCGGGTGACCGATGCCCACATTCACCACTACGCCCGCCGGGCCAAAGCCGGCGTTGGGATGGTGGTGGTCGAACACAGCTACATCCGGCGCGACGGCCGCTACAGCGACAGGCAACTGGGCATTC
Organism: uncultured Anaerolineales bacterium; assembly: GCA_964529945.1. Taxonomy (GTDB): domain Bacteria; phylum Chloroflexota; class Anaerolineae; order 4572-78; family NAK82; genus CAZHBM01. Next base: position 9,186 of record CAZHBM010000037.1, read on the forward strand.
AAGACGATGCTCTGGTGCCCGGCCTGGCCAGGCTGGCCGAGGCCGTCAAGTGCTACGATACGCTGGTCGGCATCCAGATCACTCACGCCGGCGGCCGGACGTCGCAGGCGGCGGCCGGGTCCCAGCCGCTGGCGCCTTCCGACGGCAAGGTGCTGCGCGGGCCCGATGTCGCCCGGGCCTTGACCCGCGCCGAAATGATTACCTTGCTGGACGACTATGTGGCGGCCGCCCGGCGGGCGATAGAGGCCGGCTTCGACTTCGTCGAGGTGCACGGCGCTCACGGCTTTCTGCTGAGTGAGTTCCTGTCCCCGCTGACCAACCGCCGCAGCGACGACTATGGCGGCGACCTGGTCAACCGCATGCGCTTCCCGTTGGAGGTGGTCGACGCCGTCCGCCAGGAGGTGGACGACAAGCATCTGTTGCTCTACCGCCTGGGGGGCAGCGACTTTATGGAAGGCGGCCTTACCGAGGCCGAGGGCCAGGAGGTGGCCCGCGCCCTGGTAGCCGCGGGGGTTGACATTTTGGACATTTCCGGCGGCCTGTGTGGCGATGAGACGCCCGATTGGGATCACAAAACCCAGGGCTACTTCGTGCCCATGGCCGCCGCCATCCGCCGCCAGGTGACGGTGCCGGTCATCGTGGCCGGGGGCATCACCCAACCGGAATACGCCAACCAGCTTGTCCACGAGGGCAAAGTCGACCTGGTGGCCATCGGCCGCGCCATGCTCAAAAACCCGGAATGGGCCGACGAGGCGCGCCAGGCGCTCGGCTAAGGGTGTGTCGCAGGTTCTTGGTGCAGAAATTGGATCGGGCCAGGGCCTCGTGAGAGACCGCTCAGACAATGTATTAAGAAGCGTTTACAATCGGGCAGTATATTAAGTGGGCGGAGGGCCTGCCATCCACTTAAATAAGATTACACCGGCCGCCGGCTCTTCTGGTTTTCTGCCAGGAAAGTGGAACACACCCTTGGCAAACAGCCGGGCCGGATTGGCCGTGGCTCATTCACGCCCGTCGACCAGCAGGATGTCGGCTCGCGATGCCTGCCAGCGGTGGCTGGCCAGCGCCTGGTATTCCGGCGAACGGTACCAGCGCAGCGCTTCGGCCCGGTTGGGAAAACGGATGATCACGCAGCGCGTGTAAGGCCACTCGCCTTCCAGGCGCATAGGGCTCTCGTCGACGGCCAGTACCTTTCCCTGGAAGCGATCGAACACGGCGTCGTAGCCGTCCAGGTATTTCTGGTACTCGGACGGATCGTGAATCTGAATCTGGGCGACGAAATAACAGCTCATTGGCCAAACCTCGTTGTGGTCAAACTGCATCTCTTTCCAGATGGGCGGCTTTCTCCGTCTGCCGCAAAGGGGACCGGCAACCGCCGGTCCCTCTTGTTTGGGGCGTGCGTTGTACTCCTCGGGCGATGCGTTCAGACCTTTTCCACCGGCGTCTGGATCTCGGTAATGTAACCCGAGGCGTCGTTACCCGACTCCGGACCGCGGACGTACACCTCGCGGGAGGGGCCGTTGATGCGATAGCCGTTGGCCTCGATCCACTGCATCATCTGGTTATAGCTGGCGCCGATGGCCTCATAAGGTCCCTGGTGGACCAGGCAGGCCATCGACTCGACCGCCGGCAGCTTGCGGCCGGTCACCCGGCTGCCGGCCGGCACTTTGACCGCCACCGGCACGGCCACTTCCATGTCCACGTCGCGCTCCTGGTACTCCTCATCGTAATAGATACCCATGGGCGCGCCGGCCGGGGCAATGCCGTGTTGTCCCATGAAACCGTACGTCTCCTCCAACAGCTGGCTGATGTCGCTGTAGGTGGGAACCGTGTCGCGCAGGCAGACCACACTGATCTCCGGAACGCGCTTGATGGTTATTTCTGGTGTTGCCATTGTCTCTTCCCTTTCGATCAAGTTCAGTTGCCACGCCACCCGTTCCAGTTGTGCCTGTTGCTCTTTCAACTGGGCGTTCAGTTGGGCCTGCTTCAGGCGCAGAATACCGCGCATCTCATCCACCGCCAGGTCGTTTTCCAGCAGCCGGGAAACCTCCTCCAGTGACAGCCCCATAGCCTTCAAGGCCAGGATGCGGTTGAGGCGCGGCAGTTGCGCGGCCGAGTAGTAACGGTAGCCGGTGAAGGGATCGGTTTGGGCCGGCTTCAGCAGCCCCATCCGGTCGTAATGCCGCAGCGTCTTGACGGTGACGTGGCTCAGTTTTGAGAATTCGCCGATCTTGAACATATTTTCACTCCGTGCACGTGATCCTGGTGGGAAGGCCTTCTCACGTTCCTACTATACACCCTGCCGTAAGGGGAGAGTCAAGACTCGCCAGCCACTAATTCGCAAATTGGTCCGAAATTCCCTTCTGACCGTCGGATAAGGTAGTTCCTCACCGCGAAATTGACATAACAATGAAGCCAGTATGTGATGCCAACCTGGAGCAGACTGGGTATTCTCATACCTTAAGCGCCAGCCGTTCCAGGCGGGCGACGTACTATTTGCCTGACGCAGCTCCAATGTGTGCACCAGGGTGCGCGGCGACCACACCTCGCTTTGCGGGCAGACGGATTGGTCGCTCTCCTCGGTCTCCGGCTCTACGGCATAGGTGCCGATCGCCAGCCGGCGACGACGAAAATCAAACACAGGGCCATGACGAGCCATAGGCGACGTTGCCATTGGGGCATATAGCACCTCCGTTGGATGACGGCGACCGGCACGAAGCAGGGGACTGGTCAGACAAAGACGCGGCCGGCATAACGAAACACGGCGATTGTCAATTTGGCTTGAGGCTGGTGCAGCGAGGTCAAGTGCACACGAGGGGAGAAAACACCGGCCCTCAACGCGGCTCCCATTATACCATTGGTTTTGCCGGCCTGGAAGAGATATTTTCGATGGAGTGTGTCCCAGTCACCGCAGTCTGGCGTCAGGCAGAGATCAGCGCGATGGCGGCGATGCACAAAGCCAGGCCCAGCCACTGGCTGCCCGATACCCGCTCCTTATAGATGGCCCAGGACAGCAAGACGGTGGTGGCCGGATACAGCGAGATCAATACGGCGGCGATGTCCAGGCGCGTCATTTGCCGGGCCATCATAAAACAGGCGGCCGAGGTGGCGTCCAGGCTGCCGGCCAGCAGTGACATGGGGCTGGCCTGGGGGCCTGGCAGCGGCAACCGTTTGACGGCCAGCAGCCCCATCAGCAATGGAAGGGAGGCCAGCTTAGCGATCGCCATCGGCGCCAGAACGGCGTTGTTGTTCACCGGCACCTGGGCGATACAAATGAAGAAGATGCCCAGCGCCGCGCCGGCCAGGATACCCAGGCCGACGCCCCGGCTGTGACCGGCGGCGGTGTGCGCGTTGGGGCGGGCCACCAACCAGATACCCAGAAAGGCCAGCCCAAAGGCCAGGGCCTGGTTTGGCGTGGGCAAACCCTCGACCAGCGCCCCAAACACGACCGGCATGGCGGCGCCGACCACTGCCGAGGTGGGTGAAACGACGGCCGCGTGGCCGGTGGCCAGACCCCGATACAAGGTGGCCAGGCCCATCGCCAGTGACATACCGCCTACCGATGCCCACAGCCAGGTAAGGCCGGGCGGCAATGGTTCGTGCAACAGCCAGGCCAGGCCGGCCAGCAGGATCACACTGGCGATTGTCGACAGGGCCATCACCTGAAATTGGTTGTGGCGGCGCACGGCCGCTCCACCGGTGAAATCGCCCCCACCGCCGGCGACGGAGCCGGCCAGGGCGAACAAGATTCCGAACGTGGCGTTGAACATGGCGGATATGTCTTCCTTTTTGTCAGCCGATATGATGGCGCCGGCCGCGGCCGGATCAGTACACAATCAACCCGATGGCGGCCAGGCACATAGCCAGGCCCAGCCATTGGCTGCGCGAGATGACTTCCTTGTGGATCAGGTAAGCCAGCATCACCGTCACCGCTGGATAGAGCGAGGCCAGCACCGCCGCCACGTCCAGCCGGGTATACTGGCGGGCCGACAGGAAACAGGCGTTGGCTAATGCGTCTAAAGTGCCGGCCAGCAGGGCCATCGGGCTGGACGCCGGTGAGGGCAGCGGCAGGCGTTGCCAGGCCAATACCAGTAGCACCATGGGGATCGAGGCCAGCCGGGCCATCGCCAACGGGAAAAATACCGCGCCGCGTTGCACCTGGGCGATGAAGATGAAAAAGGCACCGAAGGCGATGCCGGACAGGATGCCCAGTCTCAATCCCTGCCCGTGATTCGGCAGGCTGGCCGGGTGCGGGCGGGCCACCAGCCAGATGCCGGCCAATGCCAACCCAAAACCGCCCAGCTTGGGCGCCGCCGGCAGACCCTCGGCCAGGCCGGTGTAGACCACCGGCACGGCGGCGGCGATGACAGCCGCCGTCGGCGAGACGATGGCCGCACTGCCGATCGCCAGGCCGCGGTACAGTGCCGCCAATCCAAGCGAACCTAAAATGCCGGCCAACGCCGCCCATAGCAGGCTGGCCGGTGCCGGCAGCCCCTCGTGCCACAGCAAGGCCAGCAGAACCAGCGGGATCACGCTGACCGATGTCGACAGGGCCAGAACCTGAAACTGGTTCAAACGCCGCGAGGCAACGCCGCCGCTGAAATCGCCGCTGCCAAACAGCAGCGAGGCGGTCAGCGCCAGCGCCACACCCACAATTGACGACACCCGCTTCACCTCCAAAAATGAGCCGGCCCTGACGCCGACGGGCCAGGGCCGCGCGAGACTGCAACGAGAATCGGATCCAGCAGGCTTTTACTTCAATTTGACCCAGCCGTTAGCCACCAAAAAGGCGTAGATGGAAATGACGAACAAGGGGACGTGCATCACCCCCATCCACCAGGCGACGGGTTCCAGGATAAACCACGAAACCAGGTTCGTCGTGCCGAAGATAATGCCCACAAAGCTGGATACACGCAGGGTTGACCGGTTTACGCTCGGCCAAAACATCAGCATCACCGTCAAGATGGTGGGTGTCATCATACAGTAGGTCACGCCGGCCTCGTTGGTGAAGAACCTCAAGGGTGAGAAATTGGGTGAGGCGTTC
>CAZHBM010000037.1:14326-16233 GCA_964529945.1 uncultured Anaerolineales bacterium
CATCACCAGTTTGGTGATCACCAGCAGGACCGCACTCTGGTAGATCAATGGGTGGGTCAGCGTGGCCACGATCAACTGCATCGTCTTGGCCGGATCGTAGCCCTTGCTGGCGAAGGGCGGGATGAAGAACAGGGCCACCAGGATAACGTAGAACCACCATTGACGGCTGATCCATTCAAAGGGCGTCTGTTTTTCCGCCTGGGTTGATGGTTTCACGGCGACACCTCCGGAATTTGGTGGACTGCTTTGGTTAGGCTGCGCCAGGTGACTCGCGGTTTGGCTTTACCTGATGGACCTATTTGTTATCTGTCGAACACAGCAACGCGTGGGTCTTGGCCATCCATTCGGGAATCTGCAACTGTTGCGGGCATTTGTCCAGGCACTCACCGCACTCGATGCACCAGTTGGCCTTCTCGTCTTCGTTGTACCAGCGGTAGCTAACCCGGGCTGAATCGACATTGTTGTAAGCGATGGCGTCGTTGTACATCGAGATCATGGCCGGAATGTTGACCCCTTGCGGACAGGGCAGGCAATATTCGCAGCCGGTACAGGCCACCGGCGCCAGGGCTGCGTACTGATCGCGCACCCGTGTGACCACGTCCAATTCGGCCTGGCTCAGGCTGCCGGCGCCCGAGCGCTCGGCGCTGGCCACGTTCTCAACTACCTGGGCGAAGGTGCTCATGCCGCTTAGCAGCAGCGACACCTCGGGGTGGTTCCACACCCACTGCAGCGCCCAATCGACCGGCGTGCGCTGCACCGGCGCGCTGTCCCAGATGGCCTGAACCGAGGCCGGGATGTTGTCGGCCAGCCGCCCGCCGCGAATAGGCTCCATCACCACCACCGCCAGGCCGCGTTCGGCGGCGTATTTCAACCCGCGCGTGCCGGCTTGATGGTCTTCGTCCATAAAGTTGTACTGAATCTGGCACATGGCCCACTTATCGTAGCCGTCGACGATGCTGCAAAAAGTCTCGTAGTCGTCGTGGAAGGAGAAGCCTAGCTGACCGATGCGTCCGTCCGCCTGGGCGCGTTCGGCCCAGGTGAACACGTCCACCGATTGCAGCTTTTTCCAGTGTTTCTTGTTCAGCGTGTGCAGCAGGTAAACGTCGATGTGTTCCGTCTGCAGCCGCTGTAATTGCTCGTTCAGGTAGCGGTCCAGGTCGGCGGCGGTTTCGATCAACCACGAGGGCAGCTTGTCGGCCAGTTTCACCCGCCGGCGATAATCGCCCTGCAATACCTTGCCCAGCCAGGTTTCGCTGGTGCCGCCGTGATAGGAGTAGGCGGTGTCGACGTAATTCAAGCCGTGGTCGATGGCGTAGTACAGCATGCGGGTCGCTTCGGCCTCATCGATTTGGCGCATATTGTTGTCGCGCGTCGGCAGGCGCATGGCGCCGAATCCCAGGGCCGACGGTTTGTAGTCTGAGTCACCAAACGTTCGATAGTTCACAGTATTAACAATCCTCCTCCGGTATCCGGTATGCAGTCAACCTGCTGCCGGCGTCCGCGGGGCGCCGGCCTATGTGCAGCATTGCCTGCCATTATAACATAAACCCGCCAATTAAGTTATGGTTGCGGGCTGGCTTGCGCCAGGCCATACCGGGGCGGGTAGGGGAGCCTGCGCGACGACGTGGCAGAGAAACACTCGTCCCTAATTGCTTCCAGATGGCCGGCGCGGAGCCTCTCATATTTTGGTGTGGGCGATCTTATCATCAAAATCATTGACTATTTTGCATAAAAATGGTAAAATTAAGTGAAATTTTAGATCAGTAAGGGGGTGCACAATGCTGGTCGAATTACGCTTCAAGAACTTCCTGTCATTTAAGGACGACCAGGTGTTAAGTATGGTCGCCAGCCCTGACAAGACCCTGAAAGACAACAACACGACCCATCCCGGCCAGTTGGGCAAGCAC
>CAZHBM010000038.1:0-1471 GCA_964529945.1 uncultured Anaerolineales bacterium
TCCACTCGCCGTTGTAACGCCGCGCGACGTGCAGGTGGCTCGAATCGCCCTGCCCTCCCAGGCACGAAGGATGGCCTAGCGGATCACCTTCTTGAAGCATCGTACCCGGCTGGATGTTGTCGGCCGGCACCAGGTGCAGGTAAAACAGCACCCAGCCTGTCTGCTCGTGACCATCGCCGTCCAGGTCCTGCAGGATCTGGCCTTCGTCGGTGCGCACCACCGGTCCGGAGGCAGCCGCGGTGGCCCATTCGTTGGACACGCCGCAATGCCCCTTGACGTCGGGGGGCGCGAAATCAAGGGCGGACCAGGCGCTGCCGTCCAGCCAGGCCCCGTGCGGACCGCCGCTCAGGTACCAGGTGTGCTCGCCCTGCCAGGGCAGGGTAAATCGCGGTTGGGTCAGGGTAGCCGGCACCAGCGGTTCGACCGCCAATGCCGCCGGATCGCCAAACAGGCGGCGGTAGGTGTCCAAGAAGCCCTGCTCCCCCAAGGCGACCTGAAACCAGGTCTCCTGGTCGTTGGTCTGGGCGAGCACGTTCTGGACGGCGACCGTGCCGGCGTTCAGGCCGGGCGCCGACAAAACGCGGCTGCGGTCGGCCAGCTTGTAGGCCACTACGCCGTAGCGCTTGTAGCCGTAGTAGCCCTCGTTGAGGGTGTCGGCCGCCCAGCCCAACTGGTAATACAGGCCGCTATAGCCGCCGTGTCCCAGACTCATAGGGAAGTTCAATTCAACGTCGCCGGCCGGCGAGCCGGTAACCCAGCCGCTTTGGTATTCCAGCAAAGCCAGCAAGGTGCGCGGCCCAACGCTGAAGTTGCGGGCGACAATTTCGATCAACTCAGCGGCCGTCCGCTCCTGGCCGTTGACCTGCTCGCGGTAGCTCTTGAGATAGCCGTCGTGCTGCTGGATGAAGGCATCGATGTCAAAATCGACGTAAGCCGGGCCGTAAACCACCTCGCTGTCGGGCAGCAAACGCACCGCCGGCCCGGTCAGATCGACCTGCAAGGGGATCAACAACGCCTGGCCGACCTGCAAAGATGAAGCGTCGGTGATGTGGTTGAGCGCCGCCAGCTCTTCCATCTCGCAACCGCATTCGTAGAAGGCGATGCCGCTCATGGTGTCGCCGGGTTCGACGACGTAGATTTCGTTGGGCAAGCCGGCCGGCGTCGGAATGGGCATGGCCGGCACGGCCGGCGTTTGGGTGGCCGTCGGGGCAGTTGTAACGGCCGCCTGGGTACCGGCCGAGGTTACGGTCCCGGCCCCGGCACTTGCCGCCGTCGTCGCAGACGGTGTAGAGCTCGCCGGGGAGGACTCGGTTACGGGTTGGCCGGTTGTTTTGGGCGTGGCACAACCCGCCAAAGACAAAAACAGGATGGGCAACAGAAGTCGCCCCCACTTATAAAGCACGCGCACCTCGACAAAGAATAATTGGAGACGGGAGTGGATGGGAGTCGAACCCACCGGCGCCCGCTGCTC
>CAZHBM010000038.1:1481-16225 GCA_964529945.1 uncultured Anaerolineales bacterium
GTTGGACAAAATGCATCAACACCAAAGGGGTAGACCACACAATAGCCAGGCATGCGAAAGAAACCGCGCCAGAAGGCGCGGTTCCCTACGGGAGTGGATGGGAGTCGAACCCACCGGCGCCCGCTGCTCGCGACCGCCCACCGGTTTTGAAGACCGGGGCACCCACCAGGGCACATCCACCCCCTCGGACATGGCCCGGCCCGTCCACGGACGGTGCCGTCGCCGGTTTCAAGAATACTCCAAAAGAAGACCTGGGGCAAACCAATCGCCGCCAAGGGTGTGTCCCATTTTCTGGGTGGAAAACCAGGTGAGCCGGCAGCCGGTTTTGTCTTTTTTGTGTCTGTGAGTGAAAGCCTTCCCCTCACAGAAACAAAAAACGGCCTGATTCTACGGGCTCCCTAAAACGTAAAGTGAACAGCTTCTTACGAGCCTGCTTCGCAGCCAGGCCTCGGCCCAGTTCAATTTTTCCGACAGAAGATATGGGACAGGTCCGCCGCCGGTCCGTCAGCCCTGGCCGGTCGCCGACAGCTTTCTGCGCACGCGCGCCAGCCGGTGTTCCAACTCCTCCAGCCATTGCCGGCGATCGAAACGCGACAGGCGCGATTGGCCCACCAGGTCGATGGCGAACAGGGTCCAATATTCCGCCTGGCGAACATCTTTGACGTGATGCTCATAATACTTGGCCAGTTCCACCGGCGCGTACAGGTGCCGGTCCTCAGCCGCCCTGTGCCACAGGTTCACCGCCGCCTCGATGCGGCCCGAGCGGCGGTGCAGGACGGCCAGCCGCCTGAGAGTCTGTTCGTACTCGCCGGCCGGCAAATCCAGCTCCAGGCCGCGTTCGTAAAGCCGGCAGGCGGCCTCCCCATGGCCCAAATCTTCAAAAAGGTTGGCCACCGAGATCATATCCAGGCACTCGTCTATCCGCTCCAGCGGCGATTCCAACAGGCCGGCCATGTGATTGAGCAACGCCGCCAGGGAGAGAATGTCCATGGCGTTGTGGTAAAAGATGCCCTTCAACGGGCGGGCGTCTCCCGTCTGCAGATAGCGGAAGTACAACTCGGGAATGTACCAGCCGGGAACGTCGTCGCTGGTACGTTCGGCTCCCAAGATAGCCGTCTCCAGGTATCCCAGGGCGCGGCTGGGCAGGCGCCGGCGCCACAGCCGGCGGGCCAGAAGCAGCAAGTCGACCTGCACCATCGCCTTGAGCGGCGAGGGAATGGCATTCAGGGTGTAGCGGGTGTTAAGCAGCGGCACGTCGAAGCCCCTGCCATTGAAGGTAACCAGCGCCTGGCAGCCGTCCAGGAAGTCGGAGAGACCGGCCAGCAACGCCGGCTCTTCGGCCGGTCCGCGCATAAAAAACTGGGCCAGCCGGAAGCGGTCGCCCTCGAAGCGGCCCACGCCCACCAGAAAGGCGTAGGTACCCGTCCCGCCGGCCAGGCCGGTGGTCTCGGTGTCCAAAAAGGCGAATTGGTCGGGCGACAAATGATGCAAGTGCGGGTCACCGGCCCACTGGCCCAACATATCCAGCGAGTTGGCCAGCTCCAATCCGACCTGTCCCTGGCGGTGGCCGGCGTCGAAAACCTCCTCGACCACGAAGGTAGACCCGAGTGCCGTCGGGCGAAATTCCCCGGAGACAACCGCCTCGATGGGAAAGGCGTATTCGCGCGGTTTAGCCGGCGAGGGCAGGTCGCGCGCGCCCAGGTTGACGCCCAGCGCCTTCAATTTGTCCGCAAGTGACTGGTCGGCCATGGTCAGCCCTGCTCCCGGCCGTTCAGGCGGGCCGGGGCACCCACCAGAACCTCGAGCAACGCCGTCGTTTCACGTTTGCCGCCCACCCCGTTTTCTCCGGCCGGCCCGACGCAGGACGGGCAGCCGTCGGCACAGGGGCAGGCGGTCACCAACTCGTAGGCGTGAGCCATAAGCTCCTGGTGCAGCTCGAACAGGCGGTTGCTGAAGCCGATCCCGGCCGGGATTAAATCGTACAAGACGACCGCCGGCATTCCACCGGCCAGAGACGATTGCGGGTCGGCAAATACCGCCACGTCCCGGGCGTCGCACATCAAAAACAGGGGCGCCAGGTGCCCCATGGCGAAGGCCAGCCCGGCCAGGCCGCTGCGCATACGCACGTTGGCCTCGGCCCGCCGGTGGCAGGCCGGGCACAGGGTGACCAGGTTGGATAACTGGTTGGCCTGCCTGGGCGAGCTGAAGGTGCGGAAAGGAACGATGTGATGCACGTGAAAGGACTGCCCGTCCTCCGGCTCCCCGCAGTTGCGGCAGCGGAAGCCGTCCCGCTGGCGTGCCAATTGCCGCTGTTGCGGCCAGTCCGGCCCGTAGTTGTTGGGATCGTTGCTCCAGGCGCCCTGGGCGCGCAGCGCATCGACCGCCGGCTGGCTCAGGCTGACCCAATAGCCGGTGGTGGGCAGGCGCGTGGGAGGCAGATCCAGGTCGCCGCCGTCCAGATGCTGGTGGGTAAACCACTGGATGCGCTGGAACCCGACCACCTGGGTCGTCACCAGGATGTCGCCGTGGCTTTTGCTGCCGCCCTTCACCGGCACCTCGGCAGCCAGCGTCACCAGCTCGATGGTCGTCTGGCTATTGGGCTCGGTATAGTAATCCGCGTCCTGGGGAGACAAGCGGGCCACGTTGTGCTCCAGGTCCAGCTCGTCCACCAGGTAGGCCTGGCCTTCGTGCAAGTAGACTGCGCCGGGGTGCACCATCCAGGTGGCGCTGGCCAGATCGACCTGGCCGATGATGCTTCGCCGCCCGGCGGCCGTATCGTCGATTTCAAGCACCACCGTTTCCGGCGAAGCGCTGCGCAAAGATACTTCCTGGGCCGGATAGTGGTCGGCCATCCAAAAATAACGCTGGTTGGCCAGGTGCAGCACGCCGGCTTCCAACAGGAAGGCCAGGTATTCCTGCAACTGTTGGGCGCTGACACGGCCAAACCCCTCGCCGTGGTGGAAGGGCAGCTCGAAAGCGGCGCAACGCAGGTGTTGTAGGAGAATCACCAGGTGGTTGGGATTGATCAGTGCCTGTTCCGGCGAGCGGTCGAAAAAGTAGCCGGGATGGTGGGCCAGAAACTGGTCCAACGGGTTGGCGGACGTGACCAGCAAGGCCAAGGACTCGCCCTGTTGCCGGCCCGCCCGGCCGGCCTGTTGCCAGGTCTGGGCAATCGTGCCCGGATAGCCGGCCAGCAAGGCCGCCTCCATCCCGCCGATGTCGATGCCCAGCTCCAAAGCGCTGGTAGCCACCACGGCCCGCACCCGGCCGGCGCGCAATCCCTGTTCGATCTCCCGCCGCTGCCGGGGCAGGTAGCCACTGCGATAGCCGCGAATGCTGTCGCTGTCCGGGTTCTCGCGGGTGTTTGGATCGAGATGAGCGCGCGGTTCGACCGCAGCACGGCCCTCGTCCCACTGCCCGTCGGAGGCGGCCCGTTTGTGGCGCAGATACGACAGAAGCAACTCGACCGAGCGCCGCGTGCGGGCGAAGAGGATGGTCTGGACGTTTTGGTCCAACAAGTCCTGGGCCAGGCGCACGCTCTCCATCAGCAAGCCGCGCCGCAGGCCCAACTCGCGGTCGACCACCGGCGGGTTGTAGATGATAAAGTGTTTGGCGCCTTTGGCCGCGCCGTCGTCGTCGACCAGGGTCACCGGCTCTTCGACCAGTCGCTCGGCCAACTCAACCGGATTGGCGATGGTAGCCGAAGTGCAGATGAACTGCGGGTGGCTGCCATAAAAGGCCGCGATACGCTTCAGCCGGCGGATCACATTGGCCACGTGAGAGCCGAATACCCCTCGATAGCTGTGCATCTCGTCCACGACGATGAAGCGCAGATTTTGGAAGAAGCGCGACCAGTTGGTGTGATGGGGCAGAATGCCCATATGCAACATATCAGGGTTGCTGATAATCAGCCGGGCTTCCTGGCGGACGGCCGTCCGGACCTGCGAGCTGGTATCACCATCGTAAGTGGCCACGAAGACCGGAAACAGGCCGGCGGCCGCCGATGGCAAGCGCTGCACCTGGCGCAGCGTCTGCTCCAGTTCGTCCTTCTGGTCGTGGGCCAGGGCCTTGGTGGGAAACAGGTAGAGCGCGCAGGCCTGGGAAGACTGCAACAGCACATCCAGCACCGGCAGATTGTAACACAGCGTCTTGCCGCTGGCCGTGCCGGTGACGACCACCGGGTGCCGGCCGGCCTGAATGTGCGACCAGGTAGCTGCTTGATGGCTGTAGAGCGACGTGATTCCGTTTTTGTGCAGCGCCGCGACAATGGCCGGATGCAAGCCGGCCGGCAAAGCTTCAAAGCGGGCCGGCCGGGCAGGAATTGACTGCCAGGCGACGATATTCTCAACCAGGTCGGGCCTATTGGACCAATTGTTTAACAACGCCGTCAGGGACATAACTACGGACGATTACTCCAAATACTGCAACAGGTAATCACGGCCGGCCTCGATCTGCTCGGGGCTGAACTCCCAGCTCAACTCGCAGGTCAACAACACCGAATCGTCGCGCGGCGGCAGGAACTCGGTGTAGTCGATGATGCCGGTGCCTGGGATCTGGTGATCCAGCAGCCGATCGCCGGCGCCAGATGCGGCCGGCTCTTCGTCGCCGGTCTCTTGCGCCACCACCTTCACGTCGTGCAGGTGAATGCCGACCAACTGGTCCTGAAACGCCAGCCATTCGGTATGATCGACGAAACCCAGCGCCTCCAAAACGTAGGCGTGGCCTACGTCGAACCAGAAACCGACCGGCCCGGCGAACTCACGCAGCAAGACATCCATTTCGTGAGGCAAGGGGATCTCGTGATAGCTATAACGGTTCTCCAGGCCCAATCTGACGCCGGCCGCGTCGGCGTAACCCGCCAGGCGTTCCAAAGACCAGCGGGTGGCATCCAGGTAGGGCTCGACGTGGCGCGCCCGCAACTCGGCCAATTCGGACTTGAGATCTTGGTAGGGCCGGCTGTTCTGCCGCCCCTGGTCATACAGGCGGCGCATCTCGGCTTCCAGGTGCGGGTTGATGACGGATTGGCCGGGGTGCAGTATCACCGCCCTGGCGCCGATTTGGGAAGCCAGGTCGATACTGGCCTTGGTCGCCTCGACCGCCAGCGTCCGCTCTTCCTTGTCCAGCGCCGACACTTGCGCCTTCTCGCTAAACGGTTGGGTCGGGCAGGGTGCGTGAACGGCGTGAATCTGGCCCGCCGGCAACCTGGTCTGGCGCACCATGTCCAGCGTAATGAAGTGGTTGAGCTCGAACAGGTCGAATCCGATGGCCTGGGCTGCGTCAAAAAACGCGTCCAGAGAGCTGAAACGGTCCCGCAGCCACATGGTTGAAAGTGCGATTGGATGCATAGACTACCTCCGTGAAGTTGGTTGGATTATACCCTTGCCAGAACCTTTGACAAAACACCCCCCGGAAGCTATGATGGGAGCTACCATGAGGTCAACTTTCCGTAAGATTTCCGTGTCCCACGTCGATAAGATTCTGGCCCTGAGTGTGGGGCTGGTGCTGTTTGCCCTCTACCTGCTGGTTTATCGGGGCGGCTTCCATTCGGTCGACGAAGTCTCCATGTTTGCCGTGACCGAGAGTATGGTCAAGTTTGGCAAGGTCAACACGGATCAAATCGCCTGGACCCAATGGACGACCAGCCAACGCGAAGCCCAGGGGTTCTTCGGCATCGACGGGCACGTCTACTCCAAAAAGGGGTTCGGCCTGTCCCTGGTGATGGTCCCCTTCTACTGGCTGGGGTGGGTGATTCCCGGCCTGGGCATGTTGCAGACGGCCTCCCTGGTCAACCTGCTGATTACGGCCGTCACCGCCGGCGTGCTGTACCTTACGGTCAGGCGGCTGGACTACACCCCGAGGGTGGCGCTGCTGGTAAGCGCCCTGTACGGCACGGCCACCATTGCCGCCGTGTATAGCAAATACCTGTTCAGCGAACCGCTGGCCGGCTTGTTGTTGCTGCTGGCCGTCTATCTGTCCATCACCTATCGCCGGCAGCGCCGCGGGTGGTTGGCGGCAGCCGTGGGATTGTGCGCCGGGTTGGCGGTCATTACCCGGGCCAACAACCTGTTCCTGGTGCCCCTGTTCGGCTTGTACCTGCTGGCGGTGGCCTGGATAGACGGGCCGGTTGCCCAAGGGGCGGGCGCTACCTGGCAGCGCCGGGTCATGGCCGCTTTTACGCCGCTAATCAGCTTTGGTATCGGCCTGCTCCCGCCGGCCGTCATCTTGATGGGCTACAACCTGGTGCGCAGCGGCAACCCACTGAGCACCGGCTACGACCTGACCATCTTCTCGCCCAACATCTTGTTCGGGTTGTACAAGCTGCTCTTCAGCCCGCTCAGGGGACTGTTCGTCTACTCGCCGCTGCTGCTTCTGGCTTTGCTGGGCATTGCCTGGTGGTGGCGCCGGCACAAACTGGAAGCTTTGCTGGTCGCCGGCATCGCCGGCGTCACGGTGCTGCTGTTTTCCGCCTGGACCTCGGGCGAAGGCTTGAGCTGGGGCTCGCGTTTCCTGGTGCCGGTCGTGCCCGTGCTGTGTATCGCGCTGGCGCCGGTGGTGCAACGCGCCCTGTCCGGGTCATGGCCGACGGCGGCCGCCGTGCTGGTACTCGGTTTGGTCTCGCTGATTATCCAGGTTTTGGGCATCGTCATCAATCCCTGGATCTACCTGGCGGCGCTACAGGAGAACTTCGGCGGCCAGTTCTTCCTGGAGAAGACGGCCGCATTGGCCGACTTCGGTTACGCCCAACCACTGGGGCAGTTGCAAGCCTGGTCGGCCGCCCACTCCGATCTGGCCTGGTGGCAGGCCTGGGGCACCGATTGGGTCAGCCTGGCGCTGGCCGGCGCTTTGCTCCTGCTAACGGCCGGCAATTTGTGGCTGCAGCTCAGGAACGGCCGGGCCAAAATCGCAGTGCTGGTGGCCAGCCTGGTCGCGCTGCCGCTGGTGGCCGGCTGTTTATTGGGCCGCTATTACGTGCGCGATCTGCAGTTCGGCCCGCCCGACGACCCGTACACGCAGGCCTTGGAGGCCGCCCGCGACGGCGCCGCCGGCACGGATTCCATTCTGACCGTCGCCCCTTACCACTACCACGTGGCCATGAATCGTTTCAAGGCCCGTATCCCGCTGATCGGCTTCGCCCAGCAGGACCCACCACTGCCGGCGACCGCCCTGCCGCTGTTGCAGGCTGCGGCTGCCGGACAAAATGCCTGGCTGGTCACGGTCGGTTTCCCGCCGGCCGCGCCCAACAACGCCGCCGAGGCCTGGCTGTGCCAGAACGAATACAAAGCCAACGACCAATGGCTGGCCGACGCCCGCCTGGTCCGCTTCGGCACCACCGGGCCAACGCAGGATCAGGCTAACCCGGAGGTGACGTTCGGCCAGGCCATCCAGTTGTTGTCGGCCGGCTGGCAGCCGGCGGTTGTCGCCGGGGACGTGCTGGGCGTCACTTTGACCTGGCAGGCCCTGGTGCCGCCACCCGAGAATTGGCACGTCTTTCTGCAACTGTTGTCGGCCGAGGGCAGCCCGGTGGCCCAAAACGATTCGCCGCCCGGCGGCGGCTACCTGCCCACCACCGAATGGCAGCCGGCGCAACGCGTTGCCGACCATCACGGCCTTTTTATTCCGCGCGATCTGCCCGCAGGGACCTATCGTCTCATTGCCGGCCTGTACGATCCGGCCACAGGTCAACGGCTGGCAGCCGGTCCGGACCGTGATTTTGTGGAATTGGGTCTCGTTGCGGTACAATCCAGGCATCGATGAAACGAACCTACACGGCTCAGAAGTTCCTTATAGTCGGTCTCGTTCTGGTGGCTTTCCTGCTCCGACTGTTCCGGCTGCAGGCCCAAAGCTTCTGGATTGACGAAGGTTGGACGATCTACTACGCCAACCTATCCCCGGCTGAGTTGTGGCACGTCCTGCAGACGACCAAGATCGTCCCGCCGCTCTATCATTTTTTGACCCTCTTCTGGAGCCGGCTGATGGGCGACGGCGAGTTTTCCCTGCGCTTCTGCTCGGTGGTCTTCGGCACGTTGGCCATTCCGCTGGCCTATCGCCTGGGCAAGTCCCTGGGCGACCGGCGCGCCGGCGTCCTGTTGGCCCTGTTGCTGGCAGTGTCACCCTACCAGATCTGGCATTCGCAAGACGCCCGCAATTACACCATGTTGACGGCGGCTTCTTTGCTGAGCATGTGGGCCTTCGTGAACCTGTGGCAAACGCCCGCCAAGGACGAGGGCAAACGGCTGTGGTTTGGCACGCGTTTCCCGCTCAAGTGGAGCCTGCTGTATTTCCTGGGCACCGAGTGGGCTTTGCTGACTCACTACCACGGCTTCATTATCGTCGGCGTTCAGGGGTTGTTCCTGCTTCTGACCTGGCGCCGGCATTGGCGCGATTACCTGGCCTGGGGCAGCCTGCTGTTTGTGATCCTGGCCGTCTTTGGGACGTGGCTGATCTTCGGCCTGAGCCTGCTCAAGAGTTACCTCAACTGGATTCCGCAGCCGGGTTTGTTGGAATCGTACCTGCGTGGGATCACGGCCTACAGCGTCGGCGAGTTGGTTCCGCCGGCCCAGGCCGTTCCGCTGGTGTTGGTGTTCGCCGGCCTGTTTGTGCTGGGCCTGATCTACGCCGGCCTGCGCTCCTGGCGGCGCTGGCAGGGACGGCAAATGCTGGCCTTCCTGCTGGCGTACACGCTGGCGCCCAACCTGGCCGCCTGGGTCTACGGCGAGTTACGCACGCCGGTCTACCTGGAGCGCTACCTGATCACCGTCCAGGTCGGCTTTCTGCTGGCCGTTTGCCTGGGAGTGTTGGCTATCTTCGACGGGTTGCGCCGGGGCAGCCGGGGCCGGGCCGGTTTTGTGCGCCTGGCTGCGCAGGCGGTGGCGGCCATCCCATTAGCAGCCCTCCTGGTCATCAGCGGTTGGGTCCTGCAGCACCATTATTTCGATCCGGCCTACGCCAAGCCGGATTGGCGCGGCGTTGCCCAGACGATCCAAGACTACGAGATGCCCGGCGACGCCATCGTTCTGACCGGCGACGGCGGGGAACGCGTCTTTGAATACTATTACCGGGGCGAGGCGCCTGTTTACACCGACTTCAACACGCCGGTGCCGCCGCCGGAAGAGGCCATAGAGATCATCAAGGACATAACCGGCAGCCACCGGCGCATCTGGTACTCGCCTTATGGCGTGGATATTGATGCCACTTTGGAGAGATGGTTGGGCCGCCACGCCTACCCCGCCTGGCAAAAGTGGATCGGGCGCAAACGGCTGGCACTGTACGCCGGAACCGGCAACTATCCGGCCCACGACCTGAGCCTGCCGGCCGGCGACCTGACCTTGTCGCAATTGTCGCTGCCGGCCGATCCGGTCGCCGCCGGCGACGTTCTGCCGCTGGGTTTTATCTGGCAGGCGGATGAGCCGGTCGACGTTGATTACGGCCTGTCACTGCGCTTGACCAACAAACGCGGCGACATATTCGCCCAAAGCGACTGGCCGCCCCTGACCGCCAGCGGCGGCACCTCCACCTGGCCGGAACACCAACCGGTGACCGATCACCGCGGTTTCTGGCTTCCGGTGGAAACGCCGCCGACCGAATACAAACTGCAGTTTGTGGTCTACGATGCCGTGACCGGCCAACCGTTCGGCGCTCCGACCACCATCAGCGAGGTGGAGGTGACACCGGCCCAGATCACAGTGCCGGTGACGGCCCTATCCATCCCCAACCCGACCAGCCAGGCCGTGGGACCGCTGACTTTGGTGGGCTTCATTTTGCCAGCCAGCGTGTGGCCGGGCCAGGACATGTGGTTGTGGCTGTACTGGCAGGCCCCGCTGACGGGCGGTTTTTCGCTTGACCCCACTACGCGCGTTCACCTGACGCTTGAGAGCGGCGGGCAGACGATCAGCCGCGATTACGACCTGGAGGATACGATCGGTCCATTGGCGGATTGGTCCGCCGGGCAGGTGCGGCGGGCCGTGTATTACCTGCCCACGCATCCCAGTCTGACCGGCACGCGAGCCAACATAACCGTCAACCTGTTGCTGCCGGAGGGCAAAACCGGTGAATTTCACATGTCGCCCCCGGCCAAACTCAAACCGGTTACGCTGCAACAGCGCCCCAGGGAGTTCGAGGCGCCGGCCATTCCTTTGCCCACCGATCTCAGTTTCGGAGATCCGCCGGTCGCCAAATTGATCGGCTACGCTAGGCCGGCCGGACACGGCACACCCGGCAGCCCTCTGCCGATCACCTTGTTCTGGCAATCGGTGGCCGAAACGAGCGTCAATTACACGGTGTTCGTCCAACTGCTGGACAGCGACTGGAAAGTTGTCGCCCAGCAGGACCAACAGCCGCTGGCCGGCGATGCGCCGACCGGCACCTGGATACCGGGCGAGATCCTGACCGATCCCTACAATCTGATAGTCCCGGCCGACCTGCCCGATGGAGATTACCGGTTGATCACCGGTCTGTACCAGGTCGAAACCGGTGAAAGGTTGCCGGTCTCCAACGGGTCCGACTTCGTGGAGTTGGGAGTGATAACCGTGCCATGAGCGCTACGCAGATAGACCGGCAAACTGCAGACGACGTAGGCGTCGCCCAACCAAGGCGGTTCCGTTGGAACGCCTTTGACTGGCTGGTCGCGCCGCTGTTGCTGCTCCTGGTCGGCCTTTTTTTCTGGCGCATCCTGACCCCCAATCTGGCCGACCGGGCCAGTTTCCCACCCGGTGATTTCAGTCACCAGTTCTGGGCCTTTGCCACCTTTGAGGCACGGCAACTGGCAGCCGGGCACCTGCCGCTCTGGAACCCATTCACCTACTCGGGAACGCCCTTCTGGGCCGATATCCAGAGCGCGGTCTTCTATCCAATCAGTTTGTTGACCGTCGTGCTGTCGGGAGGCAGACTGCCCCTGTTTAACCTGGAGCTGGAAGCCATTCTCCACTTCTGGCTGGCCGGCCTGTTCACCTACTTGTTCGCCCGCCGCTTGATTCGTTATCGACCGGCGGCGTTTTTGTCGGCCATCACGTTCACCTTCGGCGGATACCTGACCAGCTACCCCAGCCAACAACTGGCTGTGCTGGAAACGGACGTCTGGCTGCCCCTAATGCTCCTGCTGCTGGACCTGTCCCTGATGGACCGTTCCGGCGCCTGCCCCCGGCGCCGGCGGCGACCGCGTTGGGAGCTGACCCTGCCGGCCGGCCTGGTGTGGGGAATTGCCGTCCTGGCCGGACATCCACAAAGCGCAATGTTGGTGTTGTACACCTTCAGCGTGTACGTGGCTTTCCTGGCGCTGGCCTATCCGCCCCAGGCGGAGACAACACAAACCGGCGGCCGGATCGGCCTGTACCTGAGACGTTTGCGGCAGCCGTTCCTTCATTGGCTGGCAACCATCGTTGTCGGGCTGGGCCTGTCGGCCGTGGCCTGGCTGCCCGGACTGGAGTACATGCGCCTCTCCGTGCGCGCGGCCGGCTTCTACGACAAGATGTCGGGCGGGTTCCCCCTGTACGACTGGCTGCAGATGCTGCTACCCGGCTCAGTCAGCCTGTACTCACCGCTCTACGTTGGCTTGTTGTCGCTGGTCCTGGCGATTTGGATCGCGCTGACACTGCGCCGGCGGGAGGTCGGTTTCTGGGCCGGCCTGGCTGTCGTGGCGTTTTTGCTGTCCTTTGGCGGAGAGACTTTCCTGTACACACCTTTCTACCTGGTCGTGCCCGGATTCAGCATCTTCCGCGACCAGGAACGACTGGCTTTTGTGTTCAGTTTGTGTCTGTCGATTCTGGCCGGCTACGGCCTGGGTTACTTTTTGGACTATGCCGGCCCCGTTGCCGACAAGTCGCGGGTGATTCTGCGCAAAGCCCTGGGATGGCTGCTGGTCGGCGGCGTGTGGACGGTGCTGCTCTTCTTCTACGGCCTGAACAGCAACGGTTGGCAGGAAAGCAGTCCCTTTTACGGCTTGCTCAGTCGCAGCGTCTGGCTGACCATTCTAATCGCCCTGATCTGGGGCTTGCTGCACCTGGCCGGTCATTGGAGGCCGGAAGGCACAAAAACCGACAGCCGAGTGGCCGGCTATGCCCTGGTGAGCGGGTTCCTTATCATCGCCACGCTCGACCTGTTCACCGTCAACTGGAAGACCAACGTCTACCCCGGCCTGCCGGAAACGCAAACCCAGACGCCGGCCGCCGTGTCGGCCATTCTGGACGACGCCGATCCCAGCCAGGATTTTCGAGTCTATAACGAATACCGCCTGTATGAGAACTACGGCGTGGCCTACGGCCTGGAAGACACCTGGGGAGCCAGCCCCCTGCGGTTGGTCACCTACGACGAGACCTATCACACATTGCGCATGGAACGCCTGTGGGAACTGCTCAACGTTCAATACGTGATTACCTGGCGCCAGGAGCTGTATGCACCTTCGACGATCATCTACCAGGAAGCCGGCGACAAAGACACCACTTACGTTCACCGCTTGATTGACGTGGCGCCGCGGGCGTGGTTGGTCTATGGGACGCAACAGGCGGCCGAGACCGAAATGCTGCCGCTGTTGGACGCCACCGATTTTGACCCGGCCGCGCAGGCCCTGGTGCCTCCGGGCAGCCGGCTCGACGTCTCCCAACCGGCCGGAACGGGCAGCGCCAACGTGGCGATCACTCAGCGCTCGGCCGGCGCGATGAGGCTGGCCGTTAATTCGCCGGCGAACGGGCTGTTGGTGCTGAGCGAGATCTACTATCCCGGCTGGCAGGCGCAGGTCGACGGTCTGCCGGCCGAAATTTTCCCCACGGACTACATTTTGCGCGGTATTCCCGTGTCGGCCGGTGAGCATGTCGTGACTCTCGTTTTCCAACCTGTCACCTTTTGGGTGGGCGCGGTCATCAGCGGGTTGATCCTGGTGGTCTCACTGCTGGCGGCCGGCTGGATATGGTTGCGCAGGAAAAAGGATGAAGCGCGCGACCGTTAGGTCAGCCGTTTGACACCCAAGATTGCCCCAGGTGCTCACGTTTGTCGTAGCCCGCAGTCCGCAAGATTCCACCGACCCCGCCCCGGCAGATGTTCTGGACAGGTAGTTTCGGCCGCCGACTCTTTTGGCCACCTACCAAGAATATGGGACACATCCGAGGTTCTTGCCCTAAAGGTCCTAAACGCTATAATTCTAACTAAACATTTGTTGACTGCCCGCTCGATTCTTTTGAGGTTGCATGCGTATAGCCGTTCAGGAACGTAACAGGCACCGCTGGTCACTTTTGGCCCCGGCTCTGGGCGTGACGCTGGTCGCCTTGTTTACCCATATCTTCCGCCTGGGCACCTTGTGGCCCGTTCCCTATTTCGATCCCGCCTACAACGGTCTCGACGCGCTGCGCATCCTCGAACGTGGTCTGACGCCCATCTTTTTCCCCACCAACGGCGGGCGGGAGCCGCTGCTGATCTACCTCCAGGCGCTGTCCATGGGCATTGCCGGAGTCAACACTTTCGCCTTGCGCCTGCCGGGCGCCTTGGCCGGCGCCCTGAGCGCGCCGCTTCTGTTTGGCCTGGGACGGGCCTTGTTCCGCGACCGCCGGCGGCCGGTAGGGGTATGGGCCGCCCTGTGGGCCGCTCTGGGCATCGCCGCGTCGGCCTGGTTCGTCAGCCAAAACCGGCTGGGAGTGCGAGCAGCCTTGCTGCCACCCCTGTCGATTGCCGTTATGTGGCTCTTCGTGGAAGGCTGGCGTCGCGCCAGCCGGCGGCACATGCTGGCGGCCGGTCTCCTGTTGGGCCTCAGCGCCTACACCTACACGGCGGCCCGCTTCCTGCCCTTTGTGCTCCTGCTGGCGGTGTTACCGGATCTCTTCCGGTTTGACCCGGCCGGCGGCGGCCGGGCGCGAGCGCGCCGGTTGGGTTTCCTGTGGCTGGCACTGGCGGCGGTCCTGGTTTTCGCCCCGCTGGGCCTGTACTACGCCGGGCACCGGGCCATGTTCGCCGACCGGGCGGCCAGCGTGATGGTCTGGAACGTGTGGCAGCCCGGCAGCGGGTCGTCACTGGCCGGAGAGCTGTTGCTCAACGTGGGGCGCACGCTAAACTGGTTCGCTTCGCTGCCCGTGCTGTTGTTGGCCGGCCTGGTGTTGGGAATCGGGTTAGCCGTCGCCCGGGTGAACAAAGTCGAATACCGGCTGCTCCTGCTCTGGTGGCCGATTATGCTGCTGCCGGCCATCGTGACTACCGAAAACCCACACCTGATGCGTTCGTTGGGCGCCGCACCGCCGACCTACCTGTTTATCGGTCTTGGCTGGGCCGCCGGTCTGGAGTGGCTGCGCCGGTGCCTGGCGGGAAGGCTCCCCCGGCAACGTATCGAGCCGGCGATTATGCTGCTGGGCGTCCTGATCATCGGCCTGAGCAGCCTGGCGCCATTGCGGGACTATTTTCACCCCCAGGAAAAAGACGAATTGGCGCGTATCCAGACGGTATCCCGGGTTCTGGTCAACGACACCGGCGGCCAGGTAACCTATTTGCCGCTCTACTCCTACAGCAATCCCAGCCTGCGTTTCTTGCTGGCCGGACACTTCCGGCGACGGGCCGACTGGAGCCTGCCGCCGTCGACGGGCAGCGGCGCGGAAACCGAAGGGCCGACCCTGATATTGGCGCCCAAAAATTTCGAGGATCCACAACTATGGGTGGCGTTTTCGCCCGACGGCTGGATCACCTTGCTGCCGCCGGTGCAGGCCCAATGGCTGCCCGCGTTGACCGGGTTTCTGGAGGCCGGGCGCCAGGCGACTTTGCCGTCCAGCCTGATT
>CAZHBM010000039.1:0-11621 GCA_964529945.1 uncultured Anaerolineales bacterium
AGCAACGGAGGGAGTACAATGATGAAGGGACGACATCACGCGCGTATCGTTGCATTACAGGCTCTCTATGAGTTGGACATGACCAAACACGCTGCGGAGTACGCGTTGGGCTGCCGGCTGAAAGAGACTCCTCTATCGCAGGTGGGGGTTACCTTCGCTTTTCACCTGGTGGAAGGTGTTCGGGAGAACTTGCAGCAGCTCGATCGTTTGTTGAGTGACCTGGCGCCCGAGTGGCCTGTCGAGCAGATTGCGGCCGTTGATCGTAATACGCTGCGTATTGCCATTTTTGAGATGCTTTTTGATCCTGAAACACCGGGCAAGGTTGTTATCAACGAAGCGGTCGAGCTGGCCAAGATTTTCGGCAGTGATAGTTCTCCCCGGTTCGTAAACGGCGTTTTGGGAAGTCTCGTCCACAACCGCAAAGAAAGAGCCCGCTCCGTGTCTGAGAAGTTGTCGAACAAGACCGAGTAAATTACGAAGCGGCGGGTATAGTATTTATGGATTTTTTGGGCATTGGCCCTTTAGAGCTAATCGTTATTCTTGTCATTGCACTTATTGTCGTTGGACCGGAAAGGTTACCTGAAGTTGCACGCTCCATCAGTAAAGGAGTGCGCCAGATTAGAACGATAACCAGTGCATTCACTTCTGAGTGGCAGCAAGAGCTAAACGCTGCCACTCACGACATTACTCAAGATATTAATAGTGAAGAGATTCAGAAGGCGCTAAACGATCCGCTACAGTCGGTATCGGAGGATCTGCGCAAAGCGCTTACGGCACCCAGCGGCCCTCCCGCTGGAGGTTTCGTCAGGAAGAAAACGACCCAACCCGGGGAAGAACAGCCGTCCGGACAGCAGGTGGAGGAAGTATCTGCGCCTGAGGAATCCCCGGCGGTACCGGCACCAGACCAAACCCCGGCGGCTACGCCGGACGTGCCGGAAGAAACGACAGGCGCCGCATCTACCCCAGACGAGCTGACTGAAGGAGACCATGGCCAATCCTGAGACTGAAAAACTCCCGGTTCCGATTGAAGAAGTTCCCCAGGAAATGGAGGAACCGGCTCCTCCTGGTTCGATGACGCTGCTGGAGCATTTGGTGGAGCTTCGCAACCGGATGATCTATATCGCGGTGGCACTGCTCGTCACGACCGCAATCAGTTTCATTTTTGCCGACCAATTGATAACCATCTTCACAGTACCCATCGGCGGTCGAGAGGCACTCGAATCGATTGACGTGACCGAGAACATGGGCGTCTTTATGCGTGTGTCTCTGATCAGCGGCGTCGTGCTGGCCATGCCCGTTATTGTCTACCAGGTCATCCGTTTCATCGTGCCCGGTTTGACGCGGGATGAACGCCGTTTCCTGTGGTTGGTCGTTCCCGGAGCCTCAATCTTGTTCCTGGGCGGCGTCTTGTTCACCTACTACGTGATGTTGCCCGTCGCTGTGCCGTTCTTGATCGGTTTTATGAACATTCCCACCCGTCCACGGCCCAAGGCATACTTCGGCTTCGTGACTCGGCTGATGTTCTGGATCGGAGTCTCCTTCGAGACGCCGTTGATACTGTCTTTTCTAGCCCGGGTAGGCATCATCACTCCGACTATGCTAAAACAGAATCGAAAATATGCCATTGTGGTAATTGCCGTCCTGGCGGCCGCCATCACGCCAACCGTGGATCCGGTGAATATGTTGCTGGTGATGGCTCCCTTGATGTTCCTGTACGAATTGGGCATTTTACTGTCGCGCTTCACTTACCGCAAGCGGCAAGGAAATCTCTTGGGTTCGTAAACAATCTGCCGGACACTGCGACAGAGTTGTCGCGGCGACGGCTGAAGTGGAGTAGTCTACTACATTTGGGACCGACACGTGATGGAGTGGCGATCCAGCTTTTCGACCTTGCAGCTTTGCGGCAGGGTCGTTCTTTTCGGAAAATGAGCGCGTTGCTTAAAGGAGAGCAAACTATGGATAGAATTCGCGTTATCATTATGGGAGCGGCTGGCCGTGATTTTCACAACTTCAACCTCGTCTTTCGTGACAACGAACAGTATGAAGTTGTTGCGTTTACTGCCACCCAGATACCCAATATTGAGGGCAGAGTGTATCCGGCCGAGTTGGCCGGCCGTCTTTATCCCGATGGTATTGCTATCTATCCTGAGGCCGAGTTGGACGACCTGATTGTGCGCCTGGATGCCGATCAGGTCATTTTTGCCTATTCCGATGTATCTCATGAATACGTTATGCACAAAGCGTCGCAAGTGCTGGCCGTCGGCGCCGACTTTCGACTGATGGGGCCGGAGACAACCATGTTGAAGAGCAGCAAGCCGGTTGTAGCCATCAGTGCCGTGCGCACAGGCTCGGGGAAAAGCCAGACGACTCGCCGTGTCTGCGAAATATTGACCGCTATGGGCAAACATGTGGTGGCTGTCAGGCATCCTATGCCTTATGGGGACTTGGTGGCCCAGGCGGTGCAGAGGTTTGCCGATTACGCCGACCTGGACAAATATCATTGCACCATCGAGGAGCGGGAAGAATACGAACCACACCTGGACCGAGGCACCATTGTCTACGCCGGTGTCGACTATGGGGCGATATTGCGACAGGCGGAACAGGAAGCTGACGTGGTCGTCTGGGATGGCGGTAACAACGATATGCCCTTCTTCCGCCCCGATTTGCATATCGTGGTAGCCGACCCGCATCGAGCGGGTCACGAACTGCGGTATTATCCGGGTGAGACCAACCTGCGTATGGCCGACGTAGTAGTCGTCAACAAGATTGATACAGCCGATCTGGAGCAGGTCTCACGGGTATATTCCAGCGTGGAAAAGGTAGCGCCGGGTGCGATTGTCGTGGATGCCGCCTCGCCGATCTTCGTAGATGACCCCTCTCAAATTCGAGGCAAACGGGTTCTGGTGGTCGAGGACGGCCCGACCCTGACTCACGGGGAAATGACGTATGGCGCCGGTATCGTGGCGGCTCGCCGTTTTGGTGCGGCGGAGATCATCGACCCGCGCCCGTATGCAGTGGGCACGATTGCCGACACGTACCGCAAATATCCGGACACCGGGCCTCTGCTTCCGGCGATGGGGTATGGTGAGGAGCAGATACAGGACCTGGAAGCGACCATCAACGCCGTGCCTTGCGATGTCGTGGTGGCCGCCACGCCGATCGACTTGCGGCGCGTGTTACACAACGTGAAACACCCTATGGAGCGAGTGCGCTACGAACTGCAAGAAATCGGCCGGCCGACTTTGGTGGAGATACTGGTTGAATGGCTTGCCTAGAGCAGGGTGAGCCGACATAATTCAGACAACACAGAACGAGGGAAGGCACGCAACGCGCCTTTCCTCGTCGTTTATAGAGCGGTATTACGCCCTGATTGGATCATTACGAATCGAGATTATCCGCCACTCAGCCGGCCGAGGCGTCTCGAGCGGCCTGCTCGGCGGCGCGGTAGACTACGTGCAGCGGCAGGTGCAGCTCCTCGGCCAGCCGGCGGCAATCATCGTATTCGGGCTTGACCCGCAATTCGTCCTCACCCCAACGGGCTGTCTTGATGCGCACAGGGCCGTATTGGGTGTCGACCGTCTGCGATGACCGCACCAGGCAATGGCGAGCTACAATCTGACGCCGCACGCCCAGCGTGGTGGTTTCCATCAGGATCAAACGCGTCAGTTTGTCGGCATCGGCCGGTTTGGCCAATACCTGTAACAGAGTAGCCGGCCGGTTTTTCTTCATTTGGATTGGGGACAGAAAGACGTCTAACGCTCCCTCGGCCAACAATCGCGTCATCACGTGATCGTAGAACTCGGGGTTCAGGTCGTCGATATTCGTTTCCAGCACCGCAACTGCTTCGGCCAGAACACCGCTGTCGGAAAGCGTGTCGCTGCTTTCTCCAACCATAAGCCTGAGCAGGTTGGGAATGGATAGGTCCCGGGAACCGGCGCCGTAGCCTGTGGTTACCAGCCGCATGGGCGGGATGGGACCGAAGGTGGTCACCAGGCTGGACAGGATAGCCGCGCCGGTGGGTGTCACCGTCTCGACATCCAGCGGACTGCCGACCACGGGAACGCCGGCCAATAACCCGACTGTCGCCGGTGCGGGCAAAGGGATGGTCCCGTGAGCGCCTTGAATGAAACCTCGGCCGACCGGCAAGGGGGAAGCTTCAATGCGATCTATGCCCAATTCCTCCAAACCGACCAGGGCGCCGACGACGTCGATGATGGTATCGACGCCGCCCAGTTCGTGGAGATGCACCTGCTCGATTGTGGTGCCGTGGATACCCGCCTCGACCTCGCCCATACGGCGGAAGATACGGATCGCAGTATCCTTAATGGACAGAGGCAGGTCCGTACCAGTCACCAACGCCTCGATGTCGGGCAAGGCGCGGGCGTGGACGTGGTGGTTGACCAATACGTCGACTTTCGTGGCGCCAAAACCGTTTTTATCTACCTTGCGCACCTCGAGGCTGAATTCGAGCGGCTCCAGAGCCGACAAACGTTCTCGCAGTCGTGCTTCAGTCAGGCCGGCATCGACCAGGGCACCAAGAATCATGTCCCCGCTGACGCCAGCAATACAATCAAAATAGGCGATTTTCATAGTGTGAGATCCGATCCTGTCTTGACGGTGAAAGGGTTTGAAATGAGCAGGTGGCGACGAAAAGATGGTCTTCTGGTCTCAGTCTGTCTGGCCGGCCGAATTTTCGACGCGCGCCTTGGTGATCCGGCGGGCGATTGTGTGCGCGAACAGGCCGGCGCCGAAACCGTTGTCGATGTTTACCACAGCCACACCGGGGGCGCAGCTATTGAGCATGGCCAGCAGCGGGGCGACGCCGCCGAAGTGGGCACCATAGCCGACACTTGTGGGCACACCCACCACCGGACAGCCGACCAACCCACCCACCACACTGGTAAGCGCGCCCTCCATACCGGCGACGCTGATGACCACGTCGGCGGCGTCGAGCAGTTCACGTTGGTCTAACAGCCGATGTATGCCGGCAACCCCTACGTCGTAGGCGCGCTGGACGCGGCTGCCCAGGAACTCGGCGGTCTGTGCCGCTTCCTCGGCCACCGGTTGGTCGGACGTGCCGCCGCTGATTACCAGGATTAAGGCCGCCCGCGGGTCAGGCTCCGGCTGGGTGCCGCGTACCAAGGTGAAAAGCCGCGACATAGGGTCGTAGTGCACCTGGCCGGCGGGAGGAGGTGCCGGCAATTCGTGCGCGAGCCAATCCCGGATATACACGGCCATGTCGTCCGTTACCCGGGTGGCCAGCACCTTATCGTGGTACTGCCACAGCCGCGCCACGATCCGAGCGGCCTGGTCGTTGGTCTTGTTTTGGCAAAAGACGACTTCCGGCAAGCCTTGCCGCAGGGTGCGGTGCAGATCGAGCCGCGCATCCCCAATGTCGTCGTAAGGCAATGCTTTCAACTGGTCGATGGCCTGATCCACGTCCAGCTGACCATCTTTGAGTTGCGTTAGCAAAAGGCGAATCTTATTGGCGTCCATAACCTTTGACCGTTTCATTCATACTGCCGCTGCGGAATCCCTGCATATCCAG
The DNA here is from genome assembly GCA_964529945.1 of uncultured Anaerolineales bacterium. Classification (GTDB taxonomy): domain Bacteria; phylum Chloroflexota; class Anaerolineae; order 4572-78; family NAK82; genus CAZHBM01. The sequence continues at coordinate 5,549 of CAZHBM010000039.1, forward strand.
GGTCACGTACACATACCCAACGGCCTTGAGGGCGGCGACGACAGACTCACGCTGAGCCAGCGCCCCGGATAACTGTTGGGGCGGGACCTCGATACGGGCCAACTGGCCGTGGGAACGAACGCGCACCTGCTGGAACCCAAGTTCCTTTAATAACCGTTCAGCCTGATGCACCTGCCGCAAGGCATCGCGAGTTATCGACGTACGATAGGGAATGCGGGTGGCCAGGCAGGGAGCAGCCGGTTTGTCCCAATTGGGCAACTGCAGCCATCGCGCCGCGGCCCGGATTTCGGCCTTGCTAAGGCCGACTTCCTGGAGGGGGCTGCGGATGCCGTATTCGCGCGCTGCCTGCAATCCCGGCCGGTAATCCAGGGAGTCATCGGCGTTCGAACCGTCGACTACGATGGCGTAGCCGTGACTATGTGCATACTGGACCAGCGTTTCATAGACGATGTGGCGGCAGAAGTAACAGCGTTGCGGTGTGTTCTCCAGGAAACGAGGATCATCCAGTTCCGAGGTCTCCAGCAGGACGTGTTCCGCGCCTATCTGGCCGGCCAGTTGCCGGGCGAGTTCCAATTCCTCGGGCGGTATGGTATCGGACACGGCCGTGAGTGCCACGACTCCTTCAGGCAGGGCATCAACGGCCAGTTTGAGCAACAGCGTGCTGTCGGTACCGCCGGATAAAGCTACTGCCAGCGGCCCCACTTGCCGCAGGGTCTGTTTTAATGTCGCCAATTTGGTGCTGATTGCTGGATCTAGGTCAGTCATCGCTGAGATTATGCACTACGGCTTGGGTTTTGGCAATGTGGCAGGTAACCAGTACCAAATCCTCATTTCCATCGTCGTTCTTCTCTGGTATAATCGTGTGTGAGGCCTGTTTGCCGGTAAACGGGAAAACTTGGTGTGGGAGATGGGCGAAAGACTGTGATAGAGACATATGGTCTGAGCAAACATTTCGGCGACTTTGTGGCGGTCGACAACGTCAACCTGTCTGTCGCCGAGGGTGAAGTGCTGGCGTTGTTAGGGCCGAACGGCGCCGGCAAAACGACGACCATCCGTATGTTGGCGGCAATCCTGCGACCAACAGAGGGCTATGCGCGTATTGCAGGTTACGATTCGCTCAAGGACGCGCGCCAGGTGCGGCACCTGATCGGCCTTTTGACCGAGTTTCCCGGTCTGTATTTGCGTATGCAAGGGGCAGAGTACCTCGATTTCTTCGGCCAGTTGCAGGGCCTGACCGCCGGTCAACGAGCCGAACGTATAGAGACGCTTCTCAGACGTTTCCAATTGTGGGATGCGCGTTATCAACGTACGGGGCAGTACTCAAAAGGCATGCGCCAGAAGCTGGCCCTGGTGCGGGCGATGCTTCACGACCCGCGTGTCCTGTTCCTGGACGAGCCAACCTCGGCAATGGATCCGCAAAGTGCGCGCCTGGTGCGCGACGCCATTTTGGACCTGCGCCGCGACCGGCACACGATTGTGCTGTGTACCCACAATCTGAGCGAGGCGGAGGAACTCGCCGACCGGATTGCCATCATTCGCCAGGGTTGCATCGTGGCCATGGGCACTCCCGAGGAATTGAAGGACCATTTGCTGGGTGAGCCGTTGCTCGATTTGCGCCTGGGGTGCAGGCTGGACGGTCTGCTGAGCGAGATTGGGACGCTGGTCCACGTTGAGGGAGCGGGCGAGGACTGGTTGCGCTATCGCAGCGCCAACCCAGAAATGGACAACCCACGCCTGCTGCATTGGTTGGCCGAAAGGGACGTGCCGGTGGTGACGTTGAGCCGGGTGTCTCGCAGCCTTGAAGACGTATACTTGAGAATTGTTGAAGAGGGCTGAGCAACGAATGGCTGGTGTTTGGCAAGATATGCAAACTAAATATGGGCAGTCGATCCGCTTGCGGCAGGCATTGATCATTACCCGCCGCGAGTTGCGTGACAGTCTGAGGGATTGGCGTATCGTCGCTCCCATCGTCGTGCTGACACTGATTTTCCCGTTTTTGATGGATTTTACGGCCAATGCCGCCCGAGACTTTGTGATACATTATGGTGGCGAGAATGCTATCATTGCCGAACGGCTGAACCCCTTTCTGCTCATGATTGTCGGTTTCTTCCCTATCTCGATCTCGCTGGTCATTGCATTGGAAACGTTCGTAGGGGAGAAAGAGCGCAACAGCCTCGAGCCGCTGCTCTCAATGCCGGTGTCCGACGTCGAACTGTATCTGGGCAAAATGTTGGCTGCCCTGTTGATGCCGTTGGGAGCCAGCTACCTGGGTATTGCAGCCTATATGACCGGCTTGTACCTGACGATGGGTTGGTTCCCCGACCCGGCTTTGTTGGGCCAGATGCTTGTGTTGACCGGTTCGGAAGCGCTGGTGATGGTCTCCGGCGCGGTGGTCGTCTCCAGCCAGACGACCAGTGTGCGAGCAGCCAATCTGCTGGCCAGTTTCATCATCATTCCTATGGCCCTTCTGGTACAGGCGCAGAGCGTCTTAATGTTCTGGGGGCGCTACAACGTTATCTGGTGGGTGATTGCCGGCTTGCTGGTGGTAAACCTGATCTTGATCCGTATGGGAGTACGCATATTCAACCGTGAGGAAATCCTCTCCAAGGAGATCGATGAGCTGAACTTGCGCACCCTCGGGCGTGACTTCAAGGGGTATTTTGTGCGTCCCCCGCAAATGGCCTGGCAGAAAAAGTGTACTAATTGCCCTCGACTGACTCTTAAACGTTTGTATGTCAATGACATACCGGAGCTTATCAGGCAGAACTGGTTGTCGATAGCCATGGTGTTGCTGGCGCTGGCGGCCGCCGCAGCGGTGGGAGGGTTTTACGCCACGCGCTTCCCATTGCCCGAAAATGTCTTGTCCCTGGACTCGTTGCCTCGGGACGCCTTTGAGAACTTGCCAGACATCAGCTTCCTGCCGCAGTTCAACGTGCCCGGTATCTTCTTCAACAATCTCCGCTCCCTGTTTGTCGCCGGGCTGCTGTCCATTTTTTCGTTTGGCGTATTAGCGTTGATTTTGCTCATGATCCCGGTGGCACTGGTAGCTTTTTTCGCGGTTGAGGCCGGTATGTTGGGCTTTAGTCCGTGGTTGTTTCTGGCAACCTTCATTGTTCCTCACGGAATCGTGGAAGTACCGGCCGCCGTCCTGGCGACTGCATTCGCGCTGCGCATTGGAGCGGCTCTGGTGTCGCCGCCAAAGGGGCTGGACGTGGGGCAGGGCTTTCTGCTGACGCTGGCCGATTTTATCAAAGTCTTCGTTTTTCTGGTGGTGCCGCTACTTCTTTTGGCGTCTATCCTCGAGGTACACGTGACTCCCCAGATCGTTTTGGCTGTTTACGGCGCGCCCCAGTGATAATGATCGGCACGGGTGTTGGGTTATCAGGCTGTCTTTCTCCACGATCTGGCCTTATGCCGGCTTGTGATGGCGGCGTTTGCGCAGCGGGTCGCGAAGTGTTATTTTGTTGCCTGCCGCGCCGGCAAGTGCCGACGTGGAATCGTGTCCCTGGCGCGCTTGCCCGAATGGCTTTGTGCCCCGCGCGGGCATAGCAAGGGATTGTTGATGATTGGCCCTGAGAGGAGGGGAGTGGATGAAGTGTACTCAGTGCGGCGGGACGCTGGCGGCCGGTGGCCGTTTCTGCGCCGGTTGCGGCGCACGGCGGCCCGAAATGCCGGCCCGGTTTGAACAGACTGAAAGACAATATCTAGACCTGAAGGCCCAACTCGAATCGGGCCAAATCTCCCGCCAGGCTTATCAAGATGGGTTGAAACAGCTTGTATTCAAGGATGATACAGGGGATTTTTGGATGCTGGGTGCCGATTCAGGCATCTGGTACCGGCATGATGGACGGCAGTGGGTACAGCAGGACCCTCCCCTGCAAGGACAGTCTTCAACATCATCAGCGGCTGCAACGCCGGCGACGAGCGCGACACCCAGTGGCGGGCACAGCGGATTGCCAGTGACCTGGTTAGTGGGAGGCTTAGGTTGTGCCGCGGTGGTTGTTGTTCTGCTGGTAGCTGTTGGCTTGCTGTTCGTGCTGCCGTCGGCCCGGCAGTCGGGCACGTCACCCTCGGTCGAGGAGGCCGCGCTACCGCCTGAAGTCGTGCCGCTCACGGAAGCGGTTGCACCTACAGTGGTCCCCGCAGCTGCTACCCGCACGCCGGCTCCGACAACTACGCCACAGCCGACCTATACTGCGGCCCCGACAGTGGCCCGGGTGGCCGACACGCCCACCCCCCAACCGTCGCCGACAGCGGTTCCACCGACAACCGCCCCGCCGACAGCCACTGCGGCTGCGCCCGATTCTCCGGCGCAGGTGACGATCAACAAGATTGCCTTCGTGTCCGACCGCGACGGGCAGAAGGAAATTTACGTGATGAATGCGGACGGCGGCAATCAAATCCGGTTGACGAATAATCCGGCCGAGGACACATTGCCGGCCTGGTCTCCCGATGGTCGCCAGATCGTTTTCGTTTCCGATCGGGATGGCAATCCTGAGCTGTACGTGATGGATGCGGCCGGCGGCAATCAAATCCGGCTGACCGACAATCCATCCCCGGATTACGACCCGGCCTGGTCTCCCGACGGACGGCAGATTGTCTTCGACACCGAACGCGATGTCCAATTGCGTACTGACGTGTGGGTGATGAATCCCGATGGGTCCGGTGCGCACATCGTGCAGCCTTTTGGCCGTAATCCGGCCTGGTCGCCTGACGGAAGCCGGCTGGTGGCCCTATTTCGGTTCGAATCATTGGTGCATCTGGGCGTGATGCCGGCCGACGGCAGCGCGGCCCCGGTCCCATTGCTGCAATCGGGAATGAACAATTTCCCGGCCTGGTCTCCGGATGGAAGTCGCATCGTCTTTGATACGGCCGGCGCCGCCGGGACAAGCGATATTGCAGTCATCAACGCCGATGGCAGCAATTTGATCAACTTGACCAACAGCCGGGAGATCCTGAATGTGACGCCCGGCTGGTCGCCGGACGGGCAGCGGTTGGTCCTGGCCTCTGACCGGGACGGCGATTATGAAATTTACGTGATGAACGCCGATGGGTCTGGTCTGTCACAGTTGACGGACAATCAGGCCTGGGACTTATATCCGGCTTGGCGCTGAGACCCTCGTAAAATGACTGGATGGTTGAACCTATGGAGATGCGTGTGAAAGGACCAGCCTTGGAAGGATGGCGAAATAAACACGCGACTGCCCGCGCGCGCATTCTGCGATTGGAGCACAAGCGGCGACAATTGGCCCAAACATATCTGCGGCTCGCGGCAGAACGAGAGGTGGCCCGGGCGGCCGACCTATCCGATCAGATTGTATCTGTCGCTGATCTCTGGCGGTCAGTGTCGGCAGCTGGTGTGGCGGCTGTGGCTGGTGGCGACTATGTCAGAAAAATCTTTGAGCGGCGGCTGCGGGGTGAGGGCGTAGAAGATGCTGCAGACAAGGATCGTCCGAACGGCATGCCGGGGAACGAAAAAATCGCCACCGACCTGTGGGCAAGGCTGGACGTATCGTGGCCGGTCGGGGGGCTCTCCAACTCTCTGGCTGCAGAGCGGACCGGCAGATATGCTCGGCAAGTGGTTGCGCCGGGCGACTGGCGACGAGGGAGATTTGGCCGGCGTGGCCAAGGCTCGTGCGAAGTATACGCTCTTCTTGAAGCCTGGTGCCAAAGCCTCAAGGACTGTGATGGCAAGAACAAACGCTGTGCGCAGATTCTACTTCAAATGCGCCGGATACGTGTCCGGCTGGCCATTGTCCAGGATGCGCTGCAGAGCGCCTGGGCGGAATTTGAAGAGGCGAAACAGGCACTTGATTTTGCCGAAACAGGCGTTTATTTGGAAAAAGGTTAGAGTTTTCAGATGACAGACATTCAATGTTATCGCATTGAGGATATTCTGGCTGCCGGTGAGGCCTTGAACCGTGAGCGGGAAGCGGGCATCTTATCCGCCATCGGTTTCGCCGTCCAGGTGGCCGAATTCTGGTTCCGCGACGAAAAAAACCGTTACTGGTTTCTGGATATCAGGTCTAATCGCTGGCACCGTTACGGCAGCGGCGAATGGCACAAGGCGACC
>CAZHBM010000039.1:11631-16214 GCA_964529945.1 uncultured Anaerolineales bacterium
GCTCGAGGGCCCGGTTGGGTTGCCACACGTACCCGTTGGTGGCTTGCCTTTGGATGAGCGGGCGTACGAAGACACCCTATGCGCGAGCGTTGATGCCCCGGACTCCCTACCGGGCACGGCAGCGTTGAAACGGCTGGTGGAAATCGTCCGGCATGCCTTTCGACAAGGAGAGATTTCGGCCGGTGATGCACACGTGCTATTGGGCAGTCAATACCTTGTGGACGTGAATGGTGGCGCCTGGACGGCCGGCGCAGAGAGTGGGCAGTGGTATGTCTTTCGCGACGGCGGATGGCAACTCATGTCCCAGGCGCCGGCCGATGAAGAGTTGGTCAAATTGGGGCGTGATGTCGACGCCTGCCCTGATTGCGGCACGATGCTGGCGGATGGTTTCACCTGTCCACAATGCGGGGCGGTGACGGCACCAGCTCTGCTAGGGGCTGACGAGAAGACGTACGTCAATTTGGCCGAATTTCTGATACTGGGGCGGGGTCTGGTGCCCGAACCGATCACGCCGCCGTGGCAACCCCCTGCAAATCTGCCACCGCTGGGTGGGTGGGCCGAGATCGTGTGCCCGGATTGTGGGCGCGGCAGCCCGGTCGGCAGCCGTTACTGCACATTTTGTGGTCATCCTTTGACAGAGGTGCAGGAACCCGAGTCCACAGAAGAGGCACCTGTTATTGTGCCGATTGGTGGACAAGCGGGCAACGAGTGGTGGTTGGTGATGGAGTCGGGACCCGAGCCGGCGCGCGTGTTCCCGCTGGTGGCCCGTCCGGGAATCACGGTGCGTATTGGGAGAAGCTCCAACAATGAAATCCAGCTGGCTGACGGTGCCGTCTCAAGGTATCACGCGTTGCTGGAGTGGAGCAAGGCTTGTTTTGTGGTTTCCGATATAAAGAGCAGCAACGGGACCTTTGTGAACGGGAATCGAGTCAAGGCGCCTGTGGAACTGGTCGATGGTGACGTCATTCGAATCGGTGAGACCATCTTCTCGATTCGTTGTGCTGGGGCTGAGCTGGCGCATAGCCTTGGGATGAAGCGTCCTTGCCCGGTGTGCGGTGTGCTGACGGGAGCCAGTATGCGTTACTGCACTCAATGCGGTGCTGCGTTAGACCAGAGGTGAGGTCGGTTTCAGCCAGTCAGCACGATGAAGGTGATGATGCTTAGCACGACACAAATCAGTAGCACTGCCAGCAAGATCAATATGGCAATGAAACTACGATAGTCGGCCACGCGAGGCCGGCCGGGTGCTTCCGGGACGAGCGGCGCGAGATCTTGCTCGAGGACGGAACTACGGCCAGGGGCCAGGCTGGGTTGCCCGACCAGATCAAGGCGTGAGGTCGTGAGGCGGGGAATGGCGCTTCTGGCTCTAAGGGACGCCACTCCCTGGCGTGCCCGCTGGTTGTAAGGGTTGATGGCCAGCACGTTTTCCAGGCAAATGATGCGTTCCTCATCGTTGTCCACAGCGCCGCTCATCCACAGCCAGGCCTGTTCGTTCTGCGGGTCCGAGAACAGAACACTTTCCAGCAGCCGGCGCGCTTCGGCTCTGCGGCCGACCTTGAGCGAAGCAATGGCTTGTTCCAAGATGATGTTAGCGTCCATGAATTCTCTCACCTACTCTCGGATCGTGCCGTATCTCGATCTGTCCGAATCTTGATACGGCCTGCTTCTTGCCGCCAACGCGTTGCCCCGCAGGTGTCAGTTTTGGCGCATCTTCTCCCACGCCGGCCGGGTGTCCCGGGCTTTGACCTGCTCTCGCAACTCGATAATCTGGTCGCGCAGCAGTGCCGCTTTCTCGAATTCAAGCTCAGCTGCCGCCGCCTTCATTTGTTTTTCGAGCTGCGTGATCAGGTGCTTCAATTCCGTTTCCGGAATGGGTTGGCTCACGTCATAGGTGGCCTTCTCTTCGGCCACCTTCTGAACCTGATTGGTAAGGTCACGGATAGCCTTCACGATGGAGCGGGGCTCGATCCCGTGGGCCTGGTTGTAAGCGATTTGCTTGGCGCGGCGACGGTTGGTCTCGTCGATTGCGTAATGCATCGAATCGGTCATCGTGTCGGCGTACATGATTGCGGTACCGTTGACGTGACGTGCTGCTCGTCCGATCGTTTGCACCAGGGCTGACCCGGAACGGAGAAAGCCTTCCTTGTCCGCGTCCAAGATAGCCACCAGCGACACTTCGGGCAGGTCCAAGCCTTCGCGCAGCAAGTTGATGCCGACCACCACGTCGTAGACGCCCAGGCGCAGGTCGCGCAGTATCTCAATCCGTTCGAGTGTATGTATTTCACTGTGCAGGTAGTGGACCTTGAAACCCAACTCCATCAAGTAGTCGGACAGGTCTTCCGCCATACGCTTGGTCAGTGTGGTGATCAGGGCGCGCTCGCCATGCTCAATGCGCCCACCGATTTCGGCTACCAGGTCGTCGATCTGTCCCTTCACCGGCCGAACGATGATCTGGGGATCCACCAGGCCCGTCGGCCGGATGATTTGTTCGACCACGTGGCCTTTCGACTTCTCAAACTCATACGGACCGGGGGTAGCGCTGATGAAGAGTGCGTTGCGGACTCTGGCTTCCCATTCCTGGAAATTGAGCGGCCGGTTGTCCAACGCGCTGGGCAGCCGGAATCCAAAATCCACCAGCACTTGTTTTCGGCTGCGGTCACCGTGGTACATGCCGCGTATCTGTGGTATGCTCATGTGCGATTCGTCGACCACCATGAGGAAGTCATCGGGAAAGTAGTCCAGTAGGGTCCAGGGTGTCGATCCTGGTTCGCGTTGTCCCAGGTGGCGCGAGTAGTTTTCCACCCCCGAACAATATCCCAACTCACGCAGCATTTCAAGGTCGTAGTTGGTGCGCTGTTCCAGGCGCTGCGCCTCCAGCAACTTATCGGCTGCCCGTAACTCGCCCAGCCTTTCCTCCAGTTCAGCCTCGATGTCTTCCATTGCCTTGGTCAGTTTTTCTTGCGGAGTGATGAAGTGCTTGGCCGGGTATATGTCCAGACTCATGTGGCGGGCCAGCATCTCGCCTGTCAAGGGGTCGACTTCGGTGATGCGGTCGATTTCGTCGCCGAAAAACTCTATCCGGTAGGCGATGCTGCCGTAGGCCGGCACAATGTCCAATGTATCGCCTTTGACGCGGAAGGTGCCTGGGCTGAGTTGATAGTCATTTCTGTCGTAATATATGTTGACCAGGTGGCGCAGGAGCTTCTCACGGCTGCGCGTTTCCCCCTGGCGAAGGTGCACGACAACGCGGCCGTATTCGACCGGATCTCCCAGGCCATAGATGGCACTGACCGATGCCACGATGAGCACATCACGGCGCGAGAAAAGCGACTGGGTGGCCGCCAGGCGCAGCCGGTCGATCTCTTCGTTGATGTGGGCGTCCTTTTCGATGTACGTGTCGGTGCGTGGGATATAGGCCTCAGGCTGGTAGTAGTCGTAGTAGCTGACGAAGTACTCGACAGCGTTGTCCGGAAAGAATTCGCGGAACTCGCTGAATAATTGCGCGGCCAGCGTCTTGTTATGTGCCATCACCAGGGTCGGTCGCTGTACGGCCTCCACGACCTTGGCAACGGTAAAAGTTTTGCCCGTGCCGGTGGCACCGAGCAATGTCTGGTAACGGGCGCCCTCCTGCAGGCCACGCGTCAGTTTTTCAATCGCTTCCGGCTGGTCGCCTGTTGGCACGAAGTCTGATACAATTCGAAAATCTGGCATTCTGGTATGTGCTTTCCCTCAATCTGACGGTCTATCAGGTCAATTAACGACACTCATTATACCACGACCTGGACGATGAAAGCACATTGATGCCTGAATTGACTCTCATCTTGTTTGCCTGATGGTTCGAGTTTCGGTGGTTGGAACCGGCGGCGCTTTTGCCAGACCGATTAGACGTGACAGATCGGCACGGCGTGCTACAATACAAGCCGTTAGGAGGGGAAGAGACAAACTCCGCGGAATATGCCGGTGCAATCGGCCCAACCATTCTCGACGCTTTGTGTTTCACACTATTCAGCAGGAGGCTGCATACAGTTCTATGGATCAGAAAAAGACTCCAGGCATTTCAACAATAGCCGTCCACGCAGGCGAACGCGTGCGCCGGGGAGACTACACCCCAGTAGTCACACCGATCGATCTTTCGGTAACCTACGTGTACGACAGCATGGAAGACCTCGACGCGGTATTCGGCAATACCCGTCCGGGCTACGTCTACGAGCGTCACGGCAATCCCACGGTGGCGGCTTTTGAGACGGCTATGGCGGCAGTCGAGGGCGGTCCGGCTGCGGTGGCCTTTTCGTCCGGTATGGCGGCGGTGCACGCGGCATTGTTGGCCGCCGGCTGCCGGGCGGGTGTTTCGGTGCTGGCAGCACGAGACATCTACGGCGCTACCTACGCGCTGTTGCAGCAGCTTGCGGATGAGATGGGGTTTGATGTCTCTTTTGTGGATGGCACCGACCTGGAGGCTGTGGCCCAGTTGCTCGCACGCTTGCAGCCGGTGGCGATGGTGGTAGAGACCATCTCCAACCCCCTGGTAAAACTGGCCGACATTCCGGCCGGCGCAGCCTGTGCGGTGTTTGCCATGGACATGG
>CAZHBM010000040.1:0-10873 GCA_964529945.1 uncultured Anaerolineales bacterium
AGGTCTACGATCAGGTTGACCCCCACGTAAGCTGCCGCCACCAGCAAAACAGCACCTTGAACGACCGGAAAATCCTTGTCCAAAATTGCGCTTATCAGGACTCGCCCCAGTCCCGGCCTGGCAAACACGATTTCGGTCACCACGGTGCCGCCCAACAAAAACCCAAGTTGCAGACCGATCAACGACACGGTCGGAAGGAGCGCATTGCGCGAGTAATAGAATGATTTGTTGGGGCAGTATTTTTGCACGGGACGTGGTGATGTAGTTGGCGCTCATCACCTCCAACAGATTGGCCCGCAAAAGACGGGCCAGCGGCCCGGCACTGGCAAGGCCAAGAATCGTTGCCGGCATCACGATGTGGCGCCAACTGCCGGCGCCGCTGGCCGGCAACCAACCGGCGAAAATACTGAACAGCATGATCAGGAGAAGTCCCGACCAGAACACCGGCATGGACACACCCAACACGGCCAGTGCCATCGCCAGGCGGTCGATCCAGCCGCCGGCGTGAAGGGCGGACAAGGTGCCCAGGCCAAGGCCGACCCCTATCAGCACCACGAGAGAAGCGAGGGCCAGGTTAACCGTGTAGGGTAATTGTTCTCCGATGGTGGTCAATACGGGGCGGTTGCTGAACAGGGAGCGACCCAGATCGCCGCGACACAGGTCGCCGAAATAGCGCGTGTACTGCTGCCACAGAGGATCGTCCAGTCCCAATTGCTGGCGGGCGACGGCAATTGCCTCCGGCGTTGCCCCCGAACCGGCCAACATGGCCTCGACCGGGTCGCCGGGCAACACACGCAGCAGCAGAAAGACCAGGGTTGCCACCCCCCACATAACCAGCAGGGTGGTGAGCAATCGGCGTAAGATCAGGTTGAACATGGTCTCGTTTTTTGGGCTGTGGAAGCCGCTATTGCAGGTACACGTCGTGCAACAACGGAAACCATCCGTGGGCGTCGAAACGCAGACCCTGCACCCGGCTGGCTGCCACGTTGAGATTGGTGGGGTCGCGAACCGGGACCAGGAGATTCAACTCACGAATACGTTGCTGCGCGCCGGCGTAGATGGCCAGGCGCTGATCGGTGGACAAGGTGCTCTGACCTTCATCGAGTAGCTTGTCCAGTTCCGGGTCGGCCACCCGACTCCAATTGAAAGCTGCGGTGGCGTAGAAATAGGGGTACAACAGGTCGGGATCGGTGCCGGAATAGTTTTGCGGGATGACGTGATAGTCGCCCCGGCTGGCGGCGTCAAGGGCGGCTGGATAGGTCATCGTCTGCGGGCGGAGTTCGATGCCTACCTCCAGCCATTGGGCCTGGAGCAGTTGTGTCACCTCGGGAACCGAGCCCCAGGTCATAACCACCATATCGAGTGCCAGCGGCTGCCCATCCCGCTGCCGGGGTTGCCCAGGCGCAACGTTGAACCAGCCTGCCTCGTCCAGGAGCGCTGCCGCCATTGCCGGATCGTAACTCATATCGAGTGCCGGCGCGGGCGGTGCGTAACCAAAGGTGCTGGCGCTCAGTGGACCGTCAGCTACCCGTGAGCGGTCGCCGAACACAGCCTGCACGATGCTTTGGCGGTCGGTGGCGTGCAACAGCGCCGCCCTGACGCGTGGGTCGTCGAGTGGCGGGCGCTGCGTGTTGAGCATAAACCCGAGTGATTGTCCGGGAATAGGTACCGGTATCACCTGGAACTGGGCGTTGGTTTCCAGACGGTTGGTGTCCAGCGGCGGCACTTCGCCCATGACCTGAACGTCGCCGGCCTCCAGGGCCAGTGAACGGCCGGCCGGGTCGGCGAAGAAACGAAAAATGACCTGTTCCAGGTAGGCCGTCCCGCTGTGATCGAATAGCTCCGGCCCCCAGGCGTAATCGTCGTTACGGGCGATTGTCAGGTGGTCGTTGGGAACGTATTCGACAAAACGGAAAGGCCCGGTACCCACCTGGTGGAACTGGTAATCCTCGCCCCAGGTCGTCAGGGCCGCGGGCGAGGCCATGCCGACGTACACCTGTGAAAGGCCGTCCAACAGGGGACTATAGGGGCTGGATAGATGCAGCGCCACGTCGTATTCGCCCAACACTTCGACTGACGACAATGGTCCGAGCAGATAAACGGCTTTCTGCGAACGCGTGGCCGGGTCGAGGATGCGCTCGATATTCACCCGCACAGCTTCCGCGTTGAAAGGAGTCCCATCGTGAAAATGAACGTCCTGCCGCAGGTGAAAGGTGTAGCTGAGATCGTCGTCACTGATGTCCCACGACTGGGCCAGTCCGGGTACAAACAACCGGCCTGTGTCCCCACCGCCATCAAGCGCGCGATACACGAGCGTGTCGTAGACACTGCTCAGGGCGATGCCCAACTCCGACGATGCGTTGACGTGCGGGTCGATACCGGATGGTGCCAGGGTCAAGCCGTAGGTCAACGTTCCCCCAATGGTGGGGCGTGATGCGGCGGCAGGAGAGGGCGACGGGGCTGGATTGACGCCGGAACAGGCGGCCAAAACCGTGACGACGCCGGCCAGCAACAGCCAAACCGCTGCCGGTCGGCGCCGGATTACGTGGGGGAGTCGTCGTGAATGTGATCTCTTGAACATACGGGCATTGTACACCCAAGACAGAAGGCTTTCAAGAAATCGGCCTGTCGACCCGCCCCGTCTGCGGCCAGGGAGACCGCCGTGACCTAGTCGCGCAAATCTTCCCGCATCTGTTCGTATTCTGTTTTAGTAATCTCGCCTCGCGCATAGCGTTCCTTAAGAATGTCCAGCGCCTTGTTCCCGGCGGGTGCTACCGGATAGCCGTGAAAGTGAGCCGGCCCGCCGTGGGCAGCGCGCGAAGAACCACGCAGAAGAAGCACGACAACCACGATCACGGCCGCCAGCACAAGCAGCAACAACAAGCCACCGAATATCATGCCTCCCCAACCCATACCATGTCCATACCACATCATATCTTCACCTCGTTTCGTTCCTATGATTTACCAAGTTTGATCCTAAAGTTCATTTCTGCGCAGCAATTGGGCGTTGACCGCCACAATGACCGTGCTCAGTGACATCAAAAGCGCTCCCACTGCCGGCGACAGCAATATGCCGATTGGGGCCAGTACGCCGGCCGCCAGGGGCAGTGCAATCACGTTGTACCCGGCCGCCCAGATCAGGTTTTCGACGGTCTTTCGATAACTGGCCTGACTCAGGCGTATGACGGTGACCACGTCGAGCGGGTTGCTTCTGATGAGAATGATACCGGCCGATTGGACGGCCACATCCGTTCCGCTGCCGATGGCGATGCCCACGTCGGCCCGCGTCAAGGCCGGGGCGTCATTGACACCGTCGCCAACCATTGCGACGCGTTTGCCCGCCTGCTGCAATTGGGCCACCTTTTTGTCCTTCGATTCAGGCAGCACCTCGGCGAAGTATTGGTCGATACCGAGTTCCCCAGCCACGGCACCGGCGACCGCTTGACTGTCGCCGGTCAGCATGGCCACCTCAATGCCCATCGCGTGCAGACGTTCAACCGCCTGCCGGCTTTCCGGGCGAATGACGTCCGCCAGGGCCAGGCCGGCCACCACCTGTTTTTCCTGAGCCAGATAGACCACGCTCTGCCCCTTGGCGCTGTGTTCGTCGCGGAATTGCCCCAGCGACTCCGGCAGTGTGATCTCCAGCATCTCCAGCAATTGCGGACCGCCGACGTAGAAGGTCTTGCCATCCACTCTGGCCTGCACACCGCGCCCTTCAATGGCTTCGAAGTCCGAAACCTGGGGCAGCTTGATATCTTTTTCCTCGGCCGTCTCGCGGATACCTCGAGCGATGGTGTGTTCGGAATCGCCTTCGATGGCGGCCGTCATGGCCAGAGCTCGATCCTCGTCCCAATCGCCGGCTGTGTGCACAGCCACCACCCCGAACTTGCCCTCGGTCAGAGTTCCGGTTTTATCAAAAATAATCATATTCAGCTTTCGTGCCTGCTCGAGTGCCAACCTGTCGCGGATCAGGATACCTCTGCCGGCACCCAGTGACGTGGTAATGGCGACCACCAGCGGAATCGCCAGGCCCAGCGCGTGGGGACAGGCGATGACCAGGACAGTCGCCACGCGGCTGATTACCTGGACGTTGAAGCCAATGGCTATCGTCCAGACGATAGCGGTAATAATGGCGACACTCAGGGCCGCATAAAACAGCCACCCGGCGGCTCTGTCGGCCATCAACTGGGTATGCGACTTGCTCTCCTGGGCATCCTTCACCAGTCGCATAATGCCGGCCAGGGCTGTGTTCTCGCCTGTGGCAGTGACGCGAACGCGCAGGCTGCCGCCCCCGTTGATCGTACCGCCGATGACGTGGTCACCTTCAGCTTTGGTCACCGGTTTGGATTCGCCGGTGATCATAGCCTCGTTGACCTCGGATTGGCCTTGCTCGACCTCTCCATCGACTGGGACGCTGGCGCCGGGTCGGACCAACACCAAATCACCGGTGTTGAGTTGGCTGACCGGAATTTCTTCCGTTTCCCCGTCCGGACCGATGCGCTCGGCAGTGTCGGGCATCAATTTGGCCAGCTCATCCAGTGCACTGGACGCCTGGCGCACGCTGCGCATCTCAATCCAGTGACCCAGCAACATGATGTCGATCAGAGTCACCAATTCCCAGAAGAATCCGGTGCCGCCGGTTTTCACGAAAAGGGTCGCCAGGCTGTAACCGAAAGCGACGATAATTGCCAACGAGATCAACGTCATCATTCCCGGTTGGCGGTTACGTATTTCGGGCACGGCCATCCTCAGGAAGGGCAGCCCGCCGTAGAAGAAGATCAGAACTGCAAACAGCGGCGTGATCCACTGACTGCCGGTGAAGGCCGGCATACTGAAGCCCAGCCAGTTCTGTATGGTTGGACTGTAAATCAACACCGGGATAGACAAGACCAGCGAAACCCAAAAACGGCGGCGGAACATACGCTCGTGGCCACTGTGATTGACGTGGTGCTGGTGACCTTCTTTCTCACCCGCCTGTGTCGTTCGATGACTGTGGCCGGCGCCGGCGTGTGCTTGGTGTTGATGCTCGGTGTCGGGACCGGTTTTCTCGTTCATTGTTGCGCTACCCCTAACAATAAAAAAACGTGCCCTCAAATTACACGGCATTCGCGCGCCCGGCGCGGTTTTGGACCCTGCATCGTTAGTTTATCACGCGGACGGCAAGGAAACTACGTATCAAGATACAGGCCGCAGATATAAACCAAGATATATGTTTGGCTGAACTGGTGAGGGAAACACAAAGGTGGATAGCGTATAAAAAACTACGAGAGCTAGGGACCCGCTTCCCTAGCTCTCTTACAAAAGGAGGAGAAAAAGAGGTTTCATTGTGCCTACATAATAAATGAGGAGGAGGGAGTTTGCTGGACGGCTACCCTACGTTTCCCCTACGCTCGTTATGGTGAGTTGGCATGATTGTAGATTCAAACATTTTCAGCCAGAAATATTGACAAATGCCGGCGGGCGTGATAGAATTGCAAACGTGTGCAGTCCGTTCTGTCTTCTCCTTTACGCAGCTCCGTCCATCACATCCAGGGGCTACCTATGCGAGTGTCGATCAAAGATATTGCCAGAGCTGCCGGTGTGTCGCATTCCACCGTATCGCGGGCGTTGAATGATAGCGCGCTGGTCAATGAGTCTACCAAGCGGCACATTCAGGCTTTGGCCAACCAGATGGGTTACTGCCCCAACACATTGGCCCGCAGTCTGGTCACCCGGCACAGCAATACCATCGGGGTAGTGGTGACGACCATCACGGATCCGTTTATGGCCGAAGTCGTTCAAGGCATTCAGGTGGTGGCTGACGAGCACAAATACACGGTGATTTTGTGCAGTTCGGAGGAAGACGTCCAACGCGAGCTGGCGGCGGTGGAAATGCTGTATTCCAAACGTGTGGACGGCGTCATTTGCGTCGCCTCGCGGGTAGGAGCGCTCTACGCCGATCATCAAGAACGCATCGGTGTGCCGGTGGTGATCATCAACAATCACAACGAGCAGGTCAGCCGTTATCCGTTCACGGTCAGCGTCGACAACGTGCAGGGCGGCTACCTGGCAGCCAGGCACCTGGTCCGTGACGGCGGGCACCAGCGCATTGCCTACGTGAGTGGACCGCGCGCCAGCACCCACAGCTCCAGCCAGGACCGGCTGAACGGCTACGGCCAGGCGCTGTACGAGGCGAATCTGGAAAGCTGTCCAGAGCTGATATTGACCGGAAACGGCTGTCCCGAGGGCGGTGAAGGGGCGCTGGAGGTACTCCTGGGGCTGCCGGAACCTCCAACGGCCGTTTTTTGCTACAACGATATGACCGCAATGGGCCTGATGGACGCCGCCCGCCGGAGAGGCGTGGCCGTGCCGGCCGACCTGGCAGTGGTCGGCTTTGATAACATCCTGCTGTCGGCCTATCTGAATCCATCGTTGACCACGATTTCGCAGCCCAAAATGGAGATGGGCCGCCGTGCCATGGCGATGGCATTGTCGCTCATCCAGCGCGGGGATTGGACGGCAACGTGGCCGGGTGAAAAGACCGAACTGGCGGTTCAATGTGACCTCGTGGTGCGCGAATCGAGTCTTGGATATCACGGACGAAGTCACCCAAAGGAGGGGAAATCGATTTGAGTGAGATCGCGGCGCCGCCGGTGGTAGAGATGCGCGGCATTGTCAAGCAGTTCGGCCCGGTGCGTGCCCTGTGTGGGGTGGACCTGCAACTCAATCGTGGCAGCGTGTTGGGGCTGGTCGGCGACAATGGGGCCGGCAAGTCGACCCTGATGAAAGTGCTTACCGGCGCTCACCAGCCGGACCGGGGCGAAATTCTGCTAAACGGACAACGTGTGCGTTTTGCCACGCCGCACGAATCGCGGGCGGCCGGTATCGAGATGGTTTACCAGGACCTGGCCCTGGCCGGCAACCTGAGCGTGACGGCCAACATCTTTTTGGGTCGCGAGCTCCAGCGTTCGTGGCTGGATGGATTCGTGAAGCTGCTCGATCACCGGCGTATGGCCGAAGAGGCCGGCAATCTTCTCGCGCGACTTAGAATAGAAATCGACTCGGTGTCGGCGTTGGTGGAGAACCTTTCCGGAGGACAGCGACAGGCGGTGGCCATCGCCCGTACATCCGGTTTCGACGCCCACGTGGTGATTATGGATGAGCCGACCGCCGCGCTGGCGGTGAAAGAGGTCGGCAAAGTGCTCGACCTGATTCACACGCTCAGAGACCAGGGCGTGTCGGTGATCCTGATCAGCCATCGCATGCAGGACATCTTTGAGGTCTGCGATCACATCCTGGTGCTGCGCCAGGGGAGGAAGGTAGGCGACTTTCCCGTCAGCTTCACCGACATGGACCAGGTTGTGGCCCTGATTACCGGTACACAGGAATCGGCCTTTTATCCGCTGCGGGAGGGTGTGTGATGGCTGCCACCGACTCTCTCGTTGCCAAATTGCAGTCGCCGACTTTTTCAGTGCGGTCGATCCTCAACCGGTTCGGCATCGCCTTGGCGCTGGTGCTGTTGATGACGGTGCTGTCGATCCTGTCGCCCGATTATTTTTTGACCGCCGACAACCTGACCAACGTGTCGCGCCAGATTTCGGTCAACGCACTGTTGGCGCTGGGCCAGTTCCTGGTCATCCTGACGGCCGGCATCGACCTGTCGGTCGGCGCGGTGATGGCGTTTTCTATGATCATTATGGCTATGTGTAGCCATACGTTCTACTACTGGTACGTCGACTATTTTGCCCGGGCAGGGGCCGGATTTCTGCCCGATCCCCAATCGACGACTGCTATGGTGGTCATCAGTGGGCTGGCCATCGCTGCAGGAATGGCCGGCGGGTTGGGAGCCGGGCTGCTCAACGGTTGGGGAACGACCAAGCTCAAGCTGCCGCACCCGTTTATCGCTACCCTGGGTATGCTGAACATCGCCCGCGGCGCGACCGACCTGATCAGCGGGGGCGCGCCGATCACCGGCATACCGCGGCCCATGCGTGCCTTTGGCGCCGGAAACCTGCAGTTGTTCCAGACGGCCGACGGCAAATGGTTCAGCATACCGATGGCGCTGATCGTAATCATCGTCATTTACCTGATCACCTGGGTGGTCGTGCGCCATACCCAATTTGGGCGGCACATCTACGCGGTCGGCGGGAGCAAAAAAGCGGCCCTGTACGCCGGCGTCAACGTCAAACGGGTGATCAACTGGGTATACATGTTGTGCGGCGGTACGGCAGCCATCGCGGCACTGCTGCTGGCCGGGCGGACCAATTCGGGCTATCCGCGGGCCGGGACGGGGGCCGAGCTGGATGCCATCGCGGCCGTCATCATCGGCGGGGCCAGCTTCTTCGGCGGACGAGGTACCGTGGTGGGCACCTTCATCGGCGTGCTCATTATGGGTTTCATCCGCAACGGCCTGAACTTGCTGAATGTGTCCGTGTTCTGGCAGGAGGTCGCCATTGGAGCCATTATCGTGGCGGCGGCCACGGTGGACGTGATACGGCGTCGTGCCGCTCGTGACGAACTCGAATAAGACCCTTTTCAGGAGGATCAATCTGCGAATGCGACTTCTGCGTTTTGTTGTGTGTGGTTTGTTGGCCGTTGTGCTGTTGGCTTGTGGATTGGACGTGCCGGGGGGCGATTTCCCGCCCGTGACCCCCACTCCCAACGCACCAACGCCGACACCGGTGATTATCAACGCGCCGGTAGCGACGGCGACGCCCGTTCCTTTGGCGCCAACAGCCACCCCGTTGCCGTTAGTTACCCAACCTTCAGAACCAACAGGACCGACGGAAGCGGCCTTCCCGGCACCGACGGAGCCGCCGCCAGCCGCCGAAGAGGCGCCTGTTACCGAGGGGATGGTGGCGGTGCCGGCCGGCGTGTTCGTTATGGGCTCGTCCGAGGGATTAGAGGACGAACGCCCGGCGCACGAGGTCGATCTGCCGGCCTTCCAGATTGACCAGACCGAGGTCACCAACGCCCAGTTCGCGTTATTCGCCGAAAGCACAGGCTACCAAACCCAGGCCGAAGAATCGGGCAGCCCCAAGACCTGGCGCGACGAGTGGCAGACCGGCGAGGAGGACTTCCCGGTCGTTCGCGTCAGTTGGGCGGACGCCATCGCCTATTGCGAATGGGCCGGCAAATACCTGCCCACGGAAGCGGAGTGGGAAAAAGCCGCCCGGGGACCGGACGCCTATACATTTCCCTGGGGCAACGACTACGATCCGGCCAAGGTCAACGGTAAGGACAGCGGCATACGCGGCCCGGTGGCGGTGAGCAGTTATCCGGACGGGGCCAGTCCCTACGGTGCGCTAAATATGGCCGGCAACGTGCGCGAATGGACGGCCGACCCGGGCTATCTGCCATATGCGGGCAATAGTGTGGGATCACCCTATTACGGGGAGGATTTGCGGGTGTTGCGTGGGGGCGGCTGGTTCGACGTGGCCGACGATTTGCGGACCACCCGCCGTAACCCTACCAGCCCTGAAGCCGCTAACTGGGACATCGGTTTTCGATGTGCGCAATAAAAAAGAAAAAACGATAGCTCTGCCAACTTGTCAGCGAAAGGGGGTGGTCGCGGCCGGTTTTTGGATGGCCGGTACGAGAGACGGACGTCCAACCAACACAGATATACGATTAAGGTGAAACCAACCAACAGCCTATTTGTAATAGAGAGCATCTACAGAAAGGAAAAATCCCATGCTGAAGCGGACATTTATCGTGGTGAGTGTCGTCGCCGTGTTGCTGGCGGCTCTCCCGGTTGCCGTCCTGGCGGCGCCACCGGAGCCGGTGGGCTGCGACCAGGATTATACGGTGGCACTGGCGGATTGGCTGAGCAATCTATCCGACCTGGTCTACGGCGACCCATTGTTGTACCCGGCAATTGCGTTGGCAACCAATATGAAGGCGGCCACAGATAACACGTATGCCATTATCGTCGATCCCGACGTCATCGAGCCGGGACAGAAGCTGTGCGTTCCGACGGCGGAAGACGCGGCCACGTTGATGGGCACCAGCGTACGGGTTCACCTGGAGACCAAGGATATCGGTCCCAACAATCCCTTCTGGCAAACAGTGTGGGATGGTGCCCAGGTGATGGCCGACAAGTGGTTGGGCGTGATCGACTATACGGTCAACGCACCGACGTCGGAAGCCGACGTGGAAGTTCAAATTTCGCAGATTGAAGATGCCATCACGACCGGCGCCGAGGCACTGGTGGTCGCTCCGACCGACGCGTCGGCCCTGAATCCCACCTTTGATCGGGCCAAGGAAGCAGGCATCCCGGTGTTGATCATCGATAGCAATACCACCTGGCCGGACAAATTGACCTTTATCGGCACCGATAACGTGGCCGGCGGCAGACTGGCAGGCGAGTACCTGTGCAGCCAGATCGGCACCGGCGGCAAGGTGGCCATCATCACCGGCCAGGAAACGTCGGCCAGCATTGCCGACCGTGTCCAGGGCGCCCAGGCGGCCTTCGATGCTTGTGGCCTGCAGGTGGTTGCCAAGATCAACGGTGAGCACACCCGCGAGGGCGGCTTGCGCGCGATGGAAGACATCATGACCTCCAACCCGGACGTGCAGGGCGTGTTCGCCATCAATGACAATTCAGCATTGGGCGCGGCTGAAGCACTCAAAAACGCCGGCAAAGTCGGTGAGGTCCTGGTTGTGGGCTTCGACGCCAATCCGGACGCTGTCGCCGCGATAATGGCCGGCGAGATGGCCGCCTCGGTGGCCCAGGCTCCGGCCAACATGGGCGGCTACGGCATGGCCTGGGGACTGAACGCGGTGTTGGGCGACCCGGTGAAGCCGTTGGTTGACACCGGCACGACCCTGGTGACGGCGGAAAACGCGGCCCAGTTCGAATAGGCCGGCAGAGCCGGCTTCGAAGGCCGCCTAT
>CAZHBM010000040.1:10883-16106 GCA_964529945.1 uncultured Anaerolineales bacterium
AGTAAAATGGGGGGAGACGATGCGATTGCGCATCGTCTCCCTGATATTTTATCTGCCACGTGGTTGTGATTGGCCCTCGTCGGGCCAAGAATTTCTGCAAGTTGTTGGTAAATTCGTAGCAAACCTGTTTGACAGGCAGGGGCGGGTATGGTATAATCACTTCGTTGTCTAATATGCATGGATGGTGTGGCATTCTGTCCTCAAATCTGTATTTTTGTGTGTGAGCACGCAAAGTGAGCGGCGCCCTGTCTTTTGGCGCCTTTTTGTCATGTCGTCCATTTGCTGCGGAAGCAGCTTACTATTCCTTAGATCCTTTTAGCGATCTTAAATAGAGTTGCACGGATGGGAGGGCTAACGTGGAGGTAAAGGACTTTCACGCGTTAAGGGTAAGTTTAGCGTCGCCGGAACAGATACGTAATTGGTCATTTGGAGAGGTAACGAAGCCCGAAACCATAAACTATCGCCGGTTGCGTCCTGAGAAGGACGGGCTGTTTTGTGAGGCAATCTTCGGTCCCACCAAGGACTACCAGTGTTATTGCGGCAAGTACAAACAGATCCGTTACAAGGGCATCACCTGTGAGAAGTGCGGCGTATTGGTGACCCGCTCTTCGGTGCGCCGTGAGCGAATGGGGCACATCGAATTAGCGGCACCGGTGGCGCACATCTGGTATACGCGACGTGTGCCTTCGTACCTGGGGCTGCTGTTGGACATTTCCCGCCGCAATCTGGACCGGGTACTGTATTTTGCCCAGTACGTCATCACGCGGGTGGACGAGCAGGCGCGCGCCAAGGCGCTCAAGCGACTGGATGACGAGTTGGCCCGCGAAGAAATGCGGCTCGACAAGTCCCAGCAGGAGCAGACGGACGCGCTGCGCGAGCAGACAGAAGCCACAATCGAGGCACTGCGGCAGCGTGAGCAGGCCACTCAAGAGAGCCTGAACGAAAAGCAGGCCCAGGCAATCGAGACGGTGATGCAACGCGCCCAGGCGGTTCAAAAACAGATTGAGAGCCGTATGGACAAGAAGCTGTCCAAGGCGATATCGCTGCCGGTTATCACCGGGCTCGACGGGGCCACCAACGATGTGCTGATCGCCGATGCCGACGATACTGTGGCCAACGAGCATCTGAATCAATTGAATGAGCTCGTGGAAACGCAGTTGAACGATATCAAGGCGGCCGGTGAAGACGACCTGGCCCGTGAGCGAGACCTGGTAGAGGCCGAGATTGAAAAACTGCGCTTCACCAGTACGGAAGAGATCGACAACCAGCGCGAAGGCTCCGAGCGCGAGTTGGGCGAATTGGCCCGGCGCCTGGACGAACAACGGACGGAATTGCTTGGCATCCAGCCGCTTCAGTTCCTGGCGGAGAGCCAATACCGCGACCTGTCTGACCGGTGGGGACACATTTTTGAGGCCAGTATGGGCGCTGAGGCGCTGCGTGATATCTGCGTGGACCTGGACCTGGACAAGCTGGCACGAGAATTGCGGTCGCAGATCCGTAGCACGCGCTCCAAACAGGTGCGCAAAAAGGCCGTCAAGCGCTTGCGCGTGACCGAATCGCTGCGCAAGAGCGGAAACCGGCCCGAGTGGATGATCTTGACCGTGCTGCCCGTTATCCCGCCCGACTTGCGCCCTATGGTGCAGTTGGACGGTGGCCGGCTGGCGACCAGCGACCTGAACGACCTGTACCGGCGAGTGATCAACCGCAACAACCGGCTCAAGCGACTGCTGGAGCTGGGGGCACCGGACGTGATCGTGCGTAACGAGAAACGTATGTTGCAGGAAGCGGTGGACTCCCTGATCGACAACAGCCGCCGTGGGAAGGCGATTTCTTCTCGCGGGCGGCGACAACTCAAGTCGCTGTCTGACATGCTCAAAGGAAAACAAGGGCGCTTCCGCCGCAACTTGTTGGGTAAGCGCGTCGATTATTCCGGCCGTTCGGTGATCGTGATCGGGCCTTCGCTCGAGCTGCATCAGGCCGGTTTGCCGAAAGGCATGGCGTTGGAACTGTTCCGTCCCTTCGTCATCCAGAAGTTGGTCGAGTACAACTACGCCAACAACGTGAAGGGCGCCAAGCGGCTGATCGAGCAGCAGCAGAGCCGGTCTGAGGTGTGGGAGGTGCTGGAGGAAGTCATTCGCACCCGCCCCATCCTGCTGAACCGGGCGCCGACGCTGCACCGCCTGGGCATCCAGGCATTCGAGCCGGTTTTGGTTGAGGGCAGCGCCATCCAGATACATCCTCTGGTCTGTTCGGCATTCAATGCCGACTTCGACGGCGACCAGATGGCAGTACACGTGCCGCTGTCGCAGAAAGCAGTCGAAGAAGCCCGAGGCTTGATGTTGTCAACCCGGAACTTGTTGCTGCCGGCCAACGGTAAGCCGGTAGTCGGGCCGACCAAGGATATGGTGCTGGGTGTCTTCTATCTGACCATGGCCGAAGATGGCTGTCTCGGTGAAGGCAAGGTGTTCGGCAGCATCGAGCAGGTCGGACTGGCCTATTCGCTGAATAAGATAGACCTACACGCCAAGATCAAACTGATGTACCGGCCGGCGGGCAACGGCGACGAGGGCCAGTTGTTGGATACGACGGTCGGACGGGTGATCTTCAACCAGGTCCTGCCCGAAGGACTGCGCTTCGTCAACGACGTGCTTGACAAAGGCAAGTTGCAGGACCTGGTGGGCATCTGCTACCAGAAGCTGGGCGCAGACGAAACGGCCAGGCTGGTCGACCGGATCAAGAGCATTGGGTTCCGCTATGCGACCCAGTCGGGTGTGACCATTGCCGTGTCCGACATCACGGTGCCCAAGCAGAAACAAGAGATTCTGGAAGAAGTCGGCGCTCAGGTGGCCCAGGTGGAGAAGCAATACCGGCGTGGCCTGATCACCGAGGACGAACAGTACGTCAAGACGGTGGAGCTGTGGACCCAGGCGACCGATGCGGTCACCGAGGCCGTGCGGCGCTCGATCGATATACAGAGCCCGTTGAGGATTATGGCCGACTCGGGCGCGACAAAAGGTGGATTCCAGCCGATTCGACAGTTGGCCGGTATGCGCGGTCTGATGGCCGACCCGGCCGGACGCATCTTCCCGTTGCCGATTCGCTCCAATTTCCGCGAGGGGTTGAATGCACTGGAATACTTCATCTCGACCCACGGCGCGCGCAAGGGTCTGGCCGACACCGCTCTGCGAACGGCCGACGCCGGGTACCTGACGCGCCGGCTGGTGGACGTGGCGCACGTGCTGATTATCAACTCCGACGATTGTGGGACGCAGAACGGTCTTTGGATCCGGTCTAGTTCGACCAAATCGATCGGCGAGAGCTTGAATGAACGCGTGTTGGGGCGCTATGCAGCCGCCAAGGTGGTCAATCCGGAGACGGGTGAGATTATCGTCGATCGCAATGAATTGATCGGCGAGGAAGAGGTCAAGGCGATCTCGGAGACGGGCGTGCAAGAAATCTACGTGCGCACGCCGCTGGGCTGCGAGATGGAGCACGGCATTTGCGCCAAGTGCTACGGTCGCGACCTTGGCCGGGGCGGTACGGCACAGATTGGCGAAGCGGTGGGTATCATCGCCGCCCAATCGATCGGTGAGCCCGGCACGCAGTTGACGCTGCGTACCTTCCACACCGGCGGTGTGGCCAACGTGGAAGACATCACACACGGCTTGCCGCGTGTGCAGGAGCTGTTTGAGGCCCGTAACCCCAAGGGTGAAGCCATCATTTCCGACATCGACGGCCTGGTAGACTTGATCACCAATGATGACGGCGGGCGGTTGCTCAAAGTGGTACTGAGCGAAATGCGCGAGGACGTCATCGAGGTGCCGGGCAACTGGGCGGTTCTGGTTGAGGACGGCGAAGAAATCAAGAAGGATACGCGCATCGCCAAACGCGGTGACAAGGAAGTTGTGGCCGAGCACAGCGGTGTGGTTGTACGCGAGGGCGGCACTCTGGCAGTCCGCTGGGAATATCGTGAGGAGCACGAATACGAAGTGCCCTCTGCGGCCCGGCTGCGGGTGGGTACCGGCGAGGTGGTTAAGGCCGGTCAGCAGTTGACCGAAGGTTCGCTGAACCCGAATCGTATCCTGCGCATTCTGGGGCGCGAGGCGGTGCAGACTTACCTGGTGGAAGAAGTGCAGAAGGTGTATCGCTCCCAGGGTGTCTCGATCCACGACAAACACATTGAGTTGATCGTGCGACAGATGACCAACCGTGTACGTATTGCGTCCACCGGCGACAGCGATTACCTGCCGGGTGAGGTGATCGACCGACTGAAGTTCCAGAAGATGAACGACGAGTTGCTCGGCTTGGGAAAACGGCCGGCGACCGGACGGCCCATCTTGTTGGGCATCACCAAGGCCGCGCTCAACACGGAGAGCTTCCTTTCGGCTGCTTCCTTCCAACACACAATCAATGTGCTGGCCCAGGCGGCCATCGAAGGTAAGCGCGACGATTTGCTCGGCTTGAAAGAAAACGTTATCATCGGCAAACTCATCCCGGCCGGCACGGGTTACCTGGTGCGCCAGGAGCGCGACCGCGCACGGTTGGAGGCCGCCCGGGCGGCGGAGGTGGATGAGGATCACGATATTTCAACCGACGCCGACGAAGATGATGACTTTGGTCTGAGCGACGAATATGACGAGGAAGCAGCCATCGTCGAGGACGACGGCGATGGTGAAGATAGCGAGGCATTGGCCGACACCGACGATGGTGATGATGGTGACGACGGTGACGACGGCGATGATGACCTCGACGATGACGACTTCGACTCTCTATACTGAGATGCGGAAATAGCGAACGGAAAGGGGGTGAGACACTGATGCAGACACCGAGGATGAGCGTCAAACTGCGGCCTGGCGAATCGCAGGAAAGCTTGTTGAAGCGATTTCGCAAGGAAGTGGTGAAAGGGCGCGTTCTCAGCACCTACCGGAAGAAACGGTGGTACATCTCCAAGAGCGAGCAACGCCGGTTGGCGAAGCAGCGCGCCGTCCGCAAAGCACGCCGCAAGATGTTGAGGCGACAGACCCGCTCGAGCTAGTGAGCCTGTAGGAAGAAAGAATCAAAAAGGGGAGCAGTTACGACTGCTCCCCTTTTTCTTCGGCCTGGGCCTTTTCCAGGGCCGCCTGTTCTTCGGCTGCCCGTTGGACGGCGGCTTCAATCTCGTCGGCCACTGCGTCCAGGTCGGCGCGCATCTGCGGCACGGATATCTTGTTGACCGTGTGGCAG
>CAZHBM010000041.1:0-15730 GCA_964529945.1 uncultured Anaerolineales bacterium
CTCAGC
This sequence comes from uncultured Anaerolineales bacterium, assembly GCA_964529945.1. Classification (GTDB taxonomy): domain Bacteria; phylum Chloroflexota; class Anaerolineae; order 4572-78; family NAK82; genus CAZHBM01. The sequence continues at coordinate 7 of CAZHBM010000041.1, forward strand.
ATACGCTGCCGACAGCGGCACACGAATCGACACCGCACTGACCACGTCGCCTACCTGGCGCTGAAAGCCGCGTTCGGCACCATATTGCTCTACCAGGTCGCCAGGTGCATCGGCCGGATCACCGTGGCATTGCAGGCAGGTCTCCTCCATCATTTCACCCCGTCGCATCGTGTAGAAATACGGTTGGCCGTCGATGGTCCGAACATCGGACATCACCATCAGATCGGGGTCGGCATTGAGCGCCTGCAGAAAAGCCCGCTCTTCGTCGTCGGCTTCATTATCCGGGTTGCGCGCGTTGATCGCCGCATCCTTGTAATAATAAGGGCTGGGGCTCAGTTCCTTGAAGTAGGTATCGATGCGCCTCACCGCATAGCTAGACGACATCCAACTCGGCTCAAAATAGTCCGGCGACCGGTAGCCGTCAGTCATGGCAAAGACATCCGGCCGCAATTCGCGGGTGAAATAGGTGTGTGTGGCCAGGTTGCGGTCGAGCAGGATTAGGGCTTTGGCTTCGGCCTCAGCCAGCGATTGCCGGCGCATGGCATAGTTGACCAACATTACGGTGGCGACGACTGCCAAAACGAATAGGAAGCCAATGACTATATTGGACAGGATGCTGATCCTTTTGTCGGCAAACTTCCTGGTCAAGCGATCCATGCACATACCCATTCTCATCTCAAACATCGGTTGCCACAGTCGAACTGGTCGGCATTCTACCACAAACCGTCCCAATGAGACAAGACCCGTCGCCAGGCAATCGGCCAGCAATGTGGGGAAAGGCTAAGTCGCCAGCGACACCTGGGTTACGCTGATCGGCTGGAAGTCGAGTTGGGCGATTCACGTCGACGAACCCAATCATCTGCGGGCAGACCGCGTGGGTGCCCTGATCCATCGGACCGTCTACGGCGCCCAGACGGGGACCGTCACCGATGCCGGTTTCACCGGCTCCGGTCGTACGGCGGGCCTGCGAGTCTACAGTGGCAACAGCGCACCGGTGGACACGCACTTCGACAGTTTCGGCGCTGACTGCCCTGAACCGAACGGCAGGCTTTTGCCACGCAGGATCGCCACCTTTGCCGCCATTCGAAGCCGGATGGGGACAAGCACCCGTTGGAACCAATCAGGACTCAGCAGCCTCATGAGCCAGGTAAGCCTCCACGTCGGTCGGTAGATAGACGGAAAATACCGACCCCTGCCCCCTATGGCTCGCCACGTGGATGCTGCCGCCCATCAACTCGCAAAAGCGGTAGCTGATCGCCAAACCAAGCCCTGTGCCGCCGTACTTGCGCGTCGTCGAAGGATCGCCCTGGGTAAAGGCCTCAAAGATGTGCGACATCTGATCGCTGCTCATGCCAATACCATTGTCGAAGACCCGCACGCGCACCCAGTCGTCGGCGCGGGCGCCGTCTTTCGCCTCCGGCGGCAGACGGTGATCGACAGCCAGGCGAACGTTGCCATTTTCGGTGAATTTAGCTGCGTTGCTGAGCAGGTTAAACAAGATCTGGCGCACCTTGGTCATATCAGCCCGTATGGCACCCACATTGGGGTCCAGTTCCAACTGCAGTTGATTTCCGTTCTTCTCCACCAACGGCTGGATTGTGCCGGCCACGTCCTCCACCAGCGGCAGCAGGTCGAAACGTTCAAAGTACAGGTCCATCCGGCCGGCCTCGATCTTGGATAGATCGAGAATATCGTTGATCAGGTCCAGAAGGTGATTGCCGGCCGATTCGATACGTCGCAAATCCGGTACCAGGCCGGCGCCTCCCTCAATCTCGCGGACATCTTCCTGCAACATTTCGCTGTAGCCGATAATCGCATTCAACGGCGTGCGCAATTCGTGGCTCATGTTGGCCAGAAAGGTGCTCTTGGCACGGTTAGCCTCAAGCGCCTGGTCGCGCGCCTGGGCCAGTTCCGCCTGCGACCGCATCAACTCATCATTGCGCCGGGCCAACTCGGCCGTGCGCTCGGCGACCCGACTCTCCAAGGTTCGACTCCAGTCCTGCAACTGGTTGACTTCCCACTCACGCTGCCGCCGCTCAATCTCCACCCTTTCGTTGTAAAGGTGAGCGATTTCGGTCGACATCTGGTTGAAAGCGGTTGCCAGTTCCCCCAGTTCATCGCGCGAGGCCAAATCGATCTCGTAACCCAATTGGCCGGCAGCCAGCATTGAAGCGCCTTGCCGCAAACGCTGCAACGGGCGGCTGAACGACAGGTAGGTAATAAACACCGACAGTCCGATGGCGACAAAAACGCCCACCAGCACACCCGGCAATACCTGTCGCACCGCCTCAGGCCCGAACGGGTAACGGTCCTCCTGAAAAACGGCCGCTTCCACTAATCCGATGGCAAACTCACCACGATCATTGCGTTCCACAATCGGAACCGCAAAGCTGTAGAAAGGGCCGAACTGAGACTCATATTCGATGAAACGCGGCTGCAGGTCTTCAATCACTGCGTAATGCTCAGATGTGGCCTCAGCAAAAGGCACCCCATCCGGCGTGCCCTTCACGTCCACCCAGTAGAACAAACGGCCCTTGTCTTCGTAGTAGATGCCCATCCAATCCAGGTTGGCGGCTCCCTCGGCCCACTGAAGCACCTGCTGCGAGCGGGCGTAAGCCGGACTGGCCGGGCCGTCGCCGCTGCTTATGCGGCGCAACTCGTTGCGGTCGATAATGCCGGCAATCACCGCCGGCGCCAACTTCAGCCGCCGGTCGACGTCCGCTTGCACCCGTTGCGTTGTACCACGATAGAGATACATTCCCGACAACCCTAAAGTCAAGAAGATCAACAGGATCAACGGCGTCATAATTTTGACGAAAATCGGCACCCGGTTGTTCAGGATCTTGTCTGACAACCCGCCTCGCCCTCTCAATTTGAGTTTCATTTGAGTCACTCGGCCTCTCTAACAGACTGCTGCCACACCCACCCGCTGTTGCCCATGCTCCGGCACGGGCCGGTCAACAACCACGGCTGCCCTTTATCATAGACTGTTTATGGCCGGCTTACGGCACGGGCCCCATCGACTTCTCGACCGGGTTTGTTCCGATTATCCTTTGCGGTAATAAAAAAGGCCCGGCTGAGCCGCGCCACCACATCCAAAATCTCGCCTTTTCGCCGCCCAAGCCGTCTTCGCTGCCGGCAGGTAAGGGTCACAGCCAGCCAACCTGGGTCATATACCTCTCCACCTGCATCCGGTCCGGAATGGCACTGAACCCATCTCCTTCCACCGAAAACGAGGCCACCACATTGGCGAACCGGACCGCCTCCAGCGGATCGGCCACCCCACGCGCCTGCCGTGTCTCATATAGCCGGATAAGGAAAGCGGCCGCAAAAACGTCGCCGGCGCCGGTTGGATCTGCTTCACGGGCCGGCCGGGTGGCAAACCGGTGCATCTGGCCATTGTGGTAAACCGTGGCCCCATTGGCGCCGTTGGTGACCACCAAAATCGGCGTCAGGTCAGCGTAACGCTGTATGCGCCGCGCGTCCCGATCCACGTCTTCTTCACTAAGGACCAGCGCGCTCAAGTGAGGCAACACGCGTTTGGCCGCCGGCCATTCGCCCAGCGATACCACGCCCTTTTCATCCCACGAACGGAACCATCCTTGCGGCGTGGCGATTACCATAGCGTCTGGGAACTCGCGTACCAGGCTCTCATCCAACTCCTGAGCCAGCGGCCCCAGGTGTACCATTGGCACATGTCGCCAGGAATCGGGAATGTGCTCCGCCTGGATCGGCGCGGACACCGCGCGCAGATACTGGGTGCGCCGGCCGTTGCGGTAGACATTGTGGAAAGTCGTCGTTTGCGCCGCGGGCACGATCGCCAGTTGCAGGTCGTCAAAAGCCGGCGGCAAAACCAAAGATGGGTCGTGACTGGTAACGATAGCCGCCCGATGACCCAATCGCTGCGCCGTCAAGGCACCGTAAGTGACCGTGCCTCCCACTGCAAAGCCGTCTGGTACTACATCCTTGGTGATGGTGCCAATGACGAGGTAGTCGGGTAGATTCATAATCGTACCAAGGATCCACGTTGGCAACGGTTAGGCACCGTCACCTACTTGGGAACAATGGTTACTTTGCGATTGTCGCCCTCACCGACGCTCTTGGTGACCACATCAGGATGATCACGCAGGGCCAGGTGCACGATACGTCGCTCGTAAGCCGGCATCGCCTCAAGCACCACCCGGCGCTGGGTCATAGCAGCGCGCTCGGCCATACGTTGCGCCAGGCGACGCAGCGACCGGCGCCGGCGCGCCCGGTATGATTCGACGTCGACCACCACCGGCTCCCAGCGCTCCAACTGCCGGCTCAACATCAGGCGTGTCAGATATTGCAGCGCCTGCAGCGTTTCACCCTGGCGCCCAATCAGAATACCCAGGTCACGGCCGGTAACATCCAGGATCAGCGGCGGCGTTTCACCTTCTTCGACCAGGTCTTCGCCACTGCGTACGACCACTTCGCCGCTCACGCCCATACGATCCACAATGCCTTGTAACAGTTCGCCTGCCAACCGGGAGACTTCCGTCTCCTCTACCAAGGCTGGTTCCTCATCGAGTTCTTCATCGAGTTCGCCTTCCGGCTCACTGTCAGCTAAGCCATCGTCTCCCGCGGCGTCTTGCGCCGGTTCTTCCATTTCGGCTACCGGCGGCGCGTACGCTGTCGCTTCCGGTGCAAGCTCTGCGCCAGCTTCCAGGGCAGTCAGGCGCACAGTTGCGTCCTGGGCACCCAGGCCCAACAGTCCCCCACGCCCGGAGTTAACGATTTCGATATCCACCTGGTCGGACGAAAGCCCCAGCTCGGCCAGACCTTGCTCTATCGCTTCCTCAACCGTCTTGGCGACAACTTCAACGCTTGCTTTTTTGTCTGCCATCTTTCTTCCCCTTGCCGGTACGTGCCGGCATATCATCACCACTGCTGGCAGCAACAGGGGCCGGCGTCCCGGCGAGAACAGGCTTCTGCTGTCGGGTAATGAAGTATTGCTGGATCAACATAAACAAGTTGGATGTCACCCAGTACAATACCAGTCCCTGTGGTACCTGCAGCGCAAAGAACCCAAACATAATGGGCATCAGGGTCATCATCTGGCCCATCATAGCTTGCTGGCCACCCTCTGTATTGGTGGGCGGAGTGGTAATTTTCTGCACCACCAACTGGGTCACTACCGTCAGTATGGGTAGTACCAACATGCCTGCCGCTGCCAGCCAGCCGACTGAGGGCGGAATAGGCCACAGCCAACTCAGATCGCGAGGCTGAGACAGACTGGGTATCCAAAGAAACCCCTCATTCAAGTTGCCCTGATCGGCCAACATAAATAGCGCCCGGTACAACGCAAACCAAATTGGCATCTGTACCAGGGTCGGCAAACAGCCACCCAAGGGATTGACGCCCGCCTCTTTGTACAGATCCATCTGCGCTTTGGACAACTTTTCTTTGTCGTCTTTGTACTTCTTCTGCAACTTCTTCAGTTCGGGCTGCAAATCCTGCATCGCCTTCGAAGCCTGCAGTTGCTTGAACGTCAGTGGCAGGGTCAGCAATTTGATGATGAGCGTAAAAAGGATAATTGCGAACCCGAAAGAATATGGGATATGCACACCCACAAGCAGACCGTCGATAAGCAACAGTGCATCTGCTATTAGTTTAACAAAAGCCTGCCACATTTAACTGGACCTCCAGAATTAAAACGCCCGCCCGGGGCTATCTAAATGCTGCCCCGGCCGCGTCGATTAATGACGCGTCGGCAAATCGGGCACGGGATCATAACCTCCAGGGTTAAACGGATGACAGCGACTGATGCGCTTCACCGCCAGCCATCCACCCCGAAAGATACCATATTTTTCAATAGCTTCATAAGAATAGTGGGAGCAACTTGGTTCAAAGCGACAGGTGGGAGGGAACATAGGAGAAATGAACCGTTGATACACCCGAATCAGCACCAGAAACACGTACTTCACCGGCCACTCACCCCGATCTCTTTCCTAACTACGACTGACTAGACTCACCTTTTTGATTCGATTCACATTCGATCGCCTCAAGCAAACCGGCCCGTTTCATCAGCGTCTCCACTGTCGCCGCGATGTCTGAATAGCTGGCCGCTACGATTGCCGGACGAGCCACAAACACCACGTCCCAACCGGACGGGATCGAAGGAAGCCGCAAGCGCACCGCTTCGCGAATGCGTCGCCGGACACGATTGCGCGCCACCGCCTTGCCAATCCGTTTGCTGACCGAAAAGCCGAAGCGACTGACCGGCAACTGGTTGCGCCCCACGTAGAGCACCAGAAGGGGGTGAACCCACACTTTGCCTTCGCGTCTGACTAGACGGAAATCGGAGTTTAACTTCAGGCGATATTTTCGTTCCATCCTCCCAGCTTGTTTCCCGCAGGTCGCGGGTGGCCAAAAGGCCTAGCCCGCATTCCAATTGACATTCTTGACGTGACGCGGTTGCGTCGCCAGCACAGCCCGCCCTTTTCGGCGACGTGCCTTCAGTACGTTGCGCCCACCGCGGGTCGCCATCCTTGCCCGGAACCCATGTACGCGGGACCGGCGTCGTTTCTTGGGTTGATACGTTCGCTTCGGCATTTCCTTACTCCCCTGCGCTCTGTCAATTTTCTCTGTCTTGCACCCTTTACGGTGCCTATTCCATCAGCAGTCAGCGGTCAGATTTCACCTGCTGTCTGAAAACTGACCGCTGATGGCTGAACTCACATCAAAATATTATACCCGTGAGGCACGGCTACTGTCAAATCCAGGACCTATTTTGCCCAACTGATGCGTTCCTCGGCCCAGCCCCGGCTCTTATCCATATCCTCTCCGGCCACAAATCCATCCGGAGAGCCTTCCATCGTGAACAGTTGTCGTTTGCCGCTGCCCTCACCACTCGGGACGGCTGCCCAGACCGCCCACGGACCACCGCGATTACTGACAAAGGCGATCACTTTGCCATCCGGCGACCAGGCAGGCAATCCATCCTGGGCCGGGTCGTCGGTTAGCCGGCGCAAGTCCTTGCCATCGATGCCCACCAGGTAGATGTCCCAGTTACCGTCCCGGTTGGACATAAAGGCGACCTGTGTGCCATCCGGCGAAATGGCCGGCGCTGTGTCGGTATCGTCGGCCGTCAACTCCACGATGTCAGTCAGGTCCGGATTGGCCAACCGCAATCCCACGCCGGTCGACTCCCATCCCTTGAAGGCCAATTTGTTGTCCGCCCCCCAGCTAGGATATTCACCATTGCCAATAATCTGGGCATCTCCACCCACCGACGGGGCGATGAATAGTTCCGATGCCCGCCGGCCGCTGCGCCGCGACAAGAAGATGATCTCACTGCCGTCAGGCGACCAGGTCGGCAACTGATCCTCCAGATTGCCGGCCACGATGTGCTCGTCGCCACCGGCCACATTCGCCGTGACCAGGCCGCGCTTGTCCGTTTGCCATGAATGGTAGGCAATCCGCTGTCCATCCGGGCTGAATTGCGGCTGGCTGGCATTGCTCAGCAGGAAACGGGTGCCCGACCCGTCGGCGTTGCCCAGGTATAGATCATATGACTCGCCGTTGAACACCGGGTAGGCAATCGTGCCCACCAGCGACGATGTCGGTACACGCTTGGGAACCGGCAGATTAGGCGGCCGCGTCGGCGTGGCGGTCGGCTCCTCGGTCTGTTCCGCCGGCGCCATCGCCACGGCGGTAGCCCCTTCTGGAGTCGGCGTACCCAGCGCAAGTGCAATTTCGTGCTCGACGTCCACCGTCCCCAGATCCAGGTTGATCGGCTGCACGCCTGGCACCTGGTAGCGCAGGTACAGATCGTAGCGCCGTGCGTCGCCCGAGAACAGCAAGCTTTCGGCCACGCTGTCGCCCGGTTTCAAGCGCAGGTTTTCGTAACGGTTGCTCAGACCCAGCTTGCGCAGGCCCGACTCGCTGTACGAACCGCCGATTTCCTTCAATACCTCGCCCGACGTATCCACCAACTGAAACTGATCGGACGACATAGTGAAATCGCCGGTCCCCAGGTTCTCCACCCGCACATTAACGATCAAAAATGCCTGGGTTGTGTCCGGCAAGCCACCCAGAATGATCGGCTCTACCTGTACACTTCGGACCAACACCGCCGGGTAGGGCAACGTCGGTACAGCCCCCGGTTCCGTCGGCTCGCTGAGCGGCGGTTGACCAGGTGCTTCACCCGTCACCGCCTGCGTCGGGGTGGCACCTGCCAGAGAGCCACCGCCACCCGTAGGCCACAGCAGCACCGCTGCCACGACTAAGATGGCCACCACCAACAGTCCGCCGGCGATCACCAGCCAGGGCAACACCGCCGGCTCCTTGGCCGGGGCAGGTTTGCGGTCGCCACGTCCGGCCGCCGGCGCCATCGACAGCGTCGGTGCCTGATCAAGCCGCGGCCGGTAGACCAGCGTCGTATCGCCCAGGTAAACTACCTGGCCGGCAGCCACCGGCGTCCAGACATTGGCTTTCAGCGATTCGCCGGCTACCAGCGTGCCGTTGGCGCTACCCACATCCATGATCTCGATCCCTTTGTCGCCGCGCCGCAATTCTGCGTGGTGGCGCGAGGCCCGCGGATCGTTAAGGACGATATCGTTATCCGTTTCCCGGCCAATGCGCCAGGGTTTGACTAATACCGGCGGCAAAAATCGCCTGGTCTCCTTGCCCCCAGTATTGATGACTAAGTAATCCATCGTGCCGCCAAGTGTCTCATCCATGGGTTCGGCTCCAATCTAATCGCTCAATCCTAGCTAAATTTCGGTGCAGGCAGCGCAAGCGCCGCCTGTTCCAGAAGCATCATCTCCCGAACATTCTACTCCACGCCCTACATGAGGGCAAACATACGACCAAAGGCAAACAAAACACGTACAAATTCAAGGTTTTTCCGACTTTTTTCCCTGGGCCGGTACCCACCCTGTTCTTCGTCGCCTATCAGCGCCCCAGGACGTGCCCCAAAACGCGCAGCACCGTTGGCCGGTGCAGTAACATGTTGGCGTAGCTGGCATTGGCCATCGGGCAGGCGCATTCCATTGCGCGGATGCTACGCCGCAGAGTCTCCATACGCTCTCCAAACCAGATGGGACGCAGATCGTAGTCTGTATCGCGCAGATTACCCACCGGTTCGGCGCGGACACAACAGCCCCACACGTCGCCGTTGGGTGCAATGTGTCCACTCGCCCAGCCGGCATAACATGGGATTGTCTGCCGTCGCTCGAATAAAATGCGCTTGGCCAGTTGGTAGTATTCGGCCCGGAAAGCCTGGGTAATCCGCGCCAGACCGCGCGCCGGCTTCTCACGTGCCTGCCGGCTCAAGAAGTCGGCCACCGGTGCGTAATCCTGAGGGCTGGGCGTGATCTGCCAGTCCATCGTGTCCAGTTCCACCCGTTCTTCGGCCACCTCTGTAATGTAACTGTCGGGTTCCATCGGCTGCAACCCACTATATATCTCTTGGAAACGATCGATGTTGAACCGGCTGATGACGGTGTGCGTAGTCAGTACCAGGTTGGCCTGCTGTTTTTGTAGGGCTTTCAACTGGCGCCAGGTTTCCATCGCGCGGTCCCAATTACCCGCCACCTGCCGGATTTCGTCGTGGCGCTCGCCCACCTCGTCCAGTGACAGGTTAATCCCAATCTGCGTATGCGGCGCCAGGCGGCACATATGCGCCACCTGATCGACCACTCGCCGTGTGAGCAATCCGTTGGTGGGGATAGTAATCACCGTCGGCCGGCAATGCCGGTAGGCGCTGGCGACCAACTCCGCCAAATCTGGGCGCAAGAACGGTTCACCACCGGTGAAGGTCAGGTACACTGGCTGCCGGCCGAGCCTGGAAAATACCTGATCCCATTCCTCCAATACCATATCGTCGCTCGATTTGCGCCATACACCACACGTCTTGCAGCGCGAATTGCAGCGAAAGCTGACGCTGACTACCAGGCTGAAGGGCAACAGGCGCGGCCAACCGAAACGACGGAAGGCCCAGTACAGGGGTAACTGCGGCACAAGGCGTAGCATTACGTGTCGGGATCCTCGTGGATGATCTCTGTTGGCGCTTCTTCGTCCACCGGCGCCTGGTCGGGGCCGGATTTGGGCTCCTTTGGTATTTGGCCTTCCTTCGTACCAGGTAGGCTTCGCGTCGGGCTGTCTTCCAGGCTCAAATCCACCACCGGCGGAGGCGTCCCAAATTCCAGGCCGCTGCGCTCCCAAACGCCGATTAAAGCCCCTATGCTCTTGAGCAACAGCCACGCCAGGCCAAACGACCAGACGCCGACCACCAACAAGCCCACCACCTGGGCCTGCAATTGGCCCACTCCGCCGCGTGCAAACAGGCCGGCTACGCCCGTGGCCGCCTGTGCCGGCGGGGGCAAATTGACCAATCGGTTCCAGTCACTGCCGCCACCGCCATCGGCGGCCAGGCCCACCAACAACAAGCCCAACACCGCCGGCACACCCAATACGGCCACGGCCCCGCCGCGGTCCACGAGTTGCCAGCGCATATCCACGACAAACACCAATAGCGGCACCAGTAGCCCCATCACCAGGCCGGCCAACAGCGCCACCCAGGCCGGCACAAAAGGTGCACCGGCCAGTAATACCACCATGCCGGCCAATAGGCCGCGTGCCGACATCAACAGGTCAGATTCACCGGTTGTGAACCAGCCATATAGGCTGGCAGCCAGCGCCCCTCCGAGCCCGGCCAACACCAGGTTAACCGCCACGATCACTGCCGGCAGGCTGCCAGAAGCCACACTGTGACTGAGCGCCGCGGTCGCCGCGCCGCCCATCAACAGTAACATCGCCCCCAACCAGCCTAAAAGCGGCATATATGCCGTCGGCATAGGCACACCCAACGGTTCGATCGGCAACGTATCCGTTGGTAACGACGAAAAGCTACCCACACCGCTACGGTATTGCGGGGTTTGTGTCTCCGATCCGGCCGGCTGAGGCGGCGGCAAAACCAATAACGCCGCCAAGGCCACGGCAGCGCCGGCCAGCACAGCTGTAGCGCCGGCGGCATCGACCAAGCCGTGGCCCATGCCCAGGCTATAGCCCAGATTGGCCAACCAGCCGCCACCCCAAACCCAGTTACCCATCAGTGGGTAGATCAAGCCACCCATCAGCAGACTGGATAGAGCAGCCAGCCAGCCTGGCGTGCGCCCGCGCAGGGCAAAGTGCGCAACCATGGCCGCCACGCCCAGGAAAGGCAATTGGGCCAGGAACAGGCCCTGGGCCATCGGCGTCGACGCCGGACCGGCCAGAAGGAAGCCACTGAAGCCAATCATCCCCCAACCAGTCCCCCAACTGGCATCCAGCAGCGAATATTCCCATTTTAGCCCGGCCAGACCAGTCGCATCACTGGCAATCGCCACTCCGCCGAATTGAAATGCAAACCCGACCGCAAAATAGGCCAGCATTGCCAGCCCCCAGGCCACGATTGCTCCCACCGCGGCTGCTTGCGCCCGCTTCGGGTCCCAAGTGGCCACCGTCAGCAATAATAGCCCCAGAGGCAACAGGTAAGTCAGAATCACCAGCGGTGACAGTCCTGCGCTGTTTACAGCCGCACCCGCCGGTGCCGCCCAAACACGGCCGGCCATCAACAGCCACAGCCCAACCACACCCACCGCGCCGGCCGCTTTTCGTATTTGCACGTGACACACTCCTTAGTCCTGCAACCGAAGTTCGGCAAAATGACCTTTGACGTTGCTCATCAGACCACGAGGCGCAAGCACAAAGGTTTGTTCGCACGCCTCACGCACGGCACGCAAGCCAATACATAAACAATCCTGGCAGGTGCAGTTGCACTGTTGGCAAACAGCCGCCGAACCGCGAAGATTCTACCCTACGCACCCCATCAACGCAAGCCTCGACACCGCCGGTAATACCCTTTCACGCGTCGACCACCACCTGCGCGTTACATTAGATGAAGGTCGTATCAGCTCCGCCATCTGTAACGATAGGCTGATTCTTCCTATATAGTTCAGTTGAGACGGCTTGCGAGACGGCCACTCTTCTCAGGGCCGGCGTGCAACAGGTAAGAAGACCCGATACCGTGTACCATCTCCGGTTAGACTATCTACCACAATGACACCATCGTTCTGCTTGACAATGCCATAAACAGTCGCCAGTCGCAGGCCGATTCCGTCGGCGACGGCATCAGAGGCGAAGAAGAATGGCTCAAATACACGCCGTAGCACGCCGATGTCCAGCGACGGACCCGGTTGGATTATTTCCAGCAGGACGTAGTCCCCCGGCGGGAGGTTTGCCGGCTTACCGGCATCGGCCGCCGAGATGGTCGTATTGCTGGTGCGGATACTAATCCGGTCGGCCTCAGGCGCGGCGTCGCACACGTGGCCCAACAGGTTATCCACCAATTGTTCCGCCTGAGCCGGATCGAGGTATAAAGCGTTCAGCCCGGGCTGCAGGTCGGCTGTGAGATCAACCCCTTTTGGCTTACCTTGCAGCACCAGCCCCACTACCACGTTCAGGTCGATGATCTCCGGTTGGATGCGCTGTTTGCGGGCGAAGGTCAATAGCTGCCCCACCAGGACCGCCGCTCGCTCACCGGCCGCTTGTATTTTCGATGCCATATCGCGAATGCCATCGTCCTGAACCTTGTACTGGATCAACTCTGCGTAACCGTTGACTGCGGTAAGCAGGTTGTTGAAGTCGTGGGCGATGCCCCCGGCCAGTTGGCCCACAGCTTCCATGCGCTGTGCCTCCATCAGTTGCGTCCGCAGAAGATGTTGCTCAGCCTGCATTCGCTGCCGTTCGCGAATGTCACGCGCCATGATCAGCACTTCGGCTGGCTCGTTATCACGCAGCACCAACGAGGAACTGACCTCAACCGGCATACGCTCTCCGGCGCGGTTCACAAAGGCCGATTCGTACAAAAAGACATCTTCTCGACGCTCTTGGCGCTGGGCCAGGCGCTCTCTGGCCGCACCCGCCAGATCAGAAGGTACGATATCAAATAGCGTGAGTTTCAACGCCTCCTCTCGCGAATAACCGCCGGCTTCCAGGCCCGCCCGGTTGGCATAAATGATCCGGCCTTCCAGGTCGGTCAGAATAATCATATCACTGGCCGTATCCATCACCGAGCGATAGTGCTCTTCGCTGTCCTGCAGTGCCGCTTCTGCCTGTCTGCGGCGCTCGATCTCGCGCCGTGCCACGTCCAGTTCGGCCCGCACCTCGGCTACCTCGCGCAGAATCGCCAGCACCGGCCGGTACTCGATCACGGTACCCATCCTCTGATTCTGCAGGTTCAGATAAGCGTACAGGAAAGGAAAGGCAAAAGCCGCCACAATTACGCGGCTGACCAACGTTCCAGTCATAATCTCCACGTATTGCGGCGTTCCAGCGAAAGCACCGGTGTTGAACAGCACGACGTCCAACACCATCACTCCCAACAAGGTGGCGAACGCCCGCAACCAGATTCTGACCCGCAACTCCGGCTTACCCAAAAACTCCCACGCCATCGCCAGAAAGATCAGGTCGGCAATCGTGGTCAGCACCGAAGCACCGTTTATTCGCAGACTGGGGATAGGAATGTAGCCCAGATCAGGATGGCCGGACAAGGCCACCTGCGCGTGTAAAATAATTGCCACCACCGGCATCATAATCGATACGCCGGCAATGGTCAGGATCGCCAGGCGCGTCGACTGCGGCCCGTCGAAGACGTAGACCACAAACACACCCAGCAACAATGCGGTGTAGAACACCGTCGATCCGACCATGAAGGTGATGCCGAAGGCCTGCACCTGGACACCGGCATCCGTCACCCACGACATGATCGCCGTGATGCTACCCAGCAATGCGTAAAAGGGCGCCAATCCGGCCTTGAAACGCAGTGAATGCGCCGCCAGCACCAGCAGATACACGGACACTGCCTCGACCATCAAGATTAAGACATTATCGCTCACAGCAAACGCCTCTCCAGCTGTATTCACTGATCTGCGCCCAGAACACAAGCGCCGACGGGCCATGTTCATTCTACTTCAGCCAGCGTTTTATTCAAAGCCTTTTGGCACCCGGGCACGCCGCTCCCGAGTCACGGGTCATGACGCCTGTCCCGCTGTCCTATGCTTTCCACAGGATGATGGGGCGAGCATATGACCTGCGTCAGCCGGCGGTCTGCCACTTGAATGTTACCTTGACACCCTGTTACGACCACGATATAATTTGCCCATAGTCAAGAAGACCGTTCGAGCGGCGCCCAGGCCGGACCGGCCGGGTGCTCATCTCTATCGAGCATCCTCCCATCGTCTTCTGTTTCTTCCGGTGTCAATTATCCGAAAAAACAGGCCAGGTTAATGGATTACAAAGAGACAGAAATCAAAGAATTGGTGCGTCACGTGTTGCTGCGCACATTGCGCCAACAGCAGCGCGACCAATCCCAGCTATTGACCGCCGAAGAAGTGGGCCAACACGCGCCGGGCAGCAGCTTAACCGTTCCTTCTGGCACGTTGGTGACACCGATGGCACGTGAAATCGCCCTCAGTCGCAAGATCGACATCGTGGAGGACAGTCCGGTTGCCAAAGCTACCCCCTGCGCTGAGACGGCGACCGGCGACAAAGGTAAAATGGTGGTCGCCATCGGCACCGACCACGGCGGCTTCCAAATGAAGGAAATGCTCAAAGGTTACCTTCAAGAATTGGGCTACCAGGTGCTCGATATGGGTACCAACAGCCAGGAAGCAGTCGATTATCCCGATTTTGCCTACGCCGTCGCCTTGCAGGTGACCAGCGGCAAGGCCTGCCGCGGCATCGTGCTCGACGGTGCCGGTATCGGATCGTGTATGGTGGCTAACAAAGTGCCCGGCATCCGCGCCGCTATGGCCTACGACCAGGCAACCGCTGTAAACAGCCGGTTGCACAACAACGCCAACGTCCTTACCTTGGGCGCCGGCCTGTTGGGGCCAAACCTGCTCAAGCAGATCGTCAAGACCTGGCTCTCCACCGATTACGAAGGCGGGCGCCACCAGCGCCGGGTCGACAAGATTTCGGCCATCGAAGCCCGCTACCTGAAACAGCAATAGTCCCTGATTTATCGTGAGGTAATGCGTGTTATGCAATACGACCAAAAGACCCTCGACGATCTGGTTGAAGAGATTACCCGCCATGTGGTGACGGCATTGCAGGATGAAGCGCATCGTGCAGCCGCGCCGGCCGTGGCCGGCGGAAGCTCCGGCTGCGCCCACTGCGACCACAACGGCGTGCAACATCAGCCCGATGTGGCCCGCCAGGCACTGCAGAACGGCGCGGCCCGCCTCAGTGCCAGCCTGGGCGTACGCAACGTCGCGGCCGACATCGCCAAGTACATCGACCATACCCTGCTCAAGCCTGACGCCACCCAGGAGCAGGTCGCCCAGTTGTGCCACGAGGCGCTGGAATACGGCTTCGCCGCCGTATGCGTCAACCCGACCAACGTCCGCCTGTGCAGCCAGTTGCTAAAAGGTTCATCCGTTCACGTCTGCACCGTGGTCGGCTTCCCGCTGGGTGCTACCCCACCCGAGGTCAAGGCCTACGAGGCCCAGGCCGCCATTAAGGACGGGGCCACCGAGGTGGATATGGTCATTAACATCGGCGCCCTCAAGAGCCGCGACTACGAGCTGGTCAAACGCGACATCGCCACCGTCACTCGTACCAGCCACAACGGCGGCGCTATTGTCAAGGTCATCATCGAGGCCGCCTTGCTCACCGACGAAGAAAAGATCAAAGCCTGTGAGTTGGCAAAGGAAGC
>CAZHBM010000042.1:0-4890 GCA_964529945.1 uncultured Anaerolineales bacterium
CTCCGGCGTCCACGATGCATTGGCGGGAAGCTTCCATAATCTTTTCGGGCGTCCCTTTCAACAGCACGTTGACTGGGTCCAGGTTTCCCTTGATACACACGCGGGACCCCATCATCTCTTTTACACGTGCCAGGTCAATCAGAGAATCGACGTTCAGGATGTCTGCAGCCAGTTCGGCAAACATAGGCAGCAGTGCCTTGGTGTTGCCACAGGCGTGATATTTCACGCGCGCCCCTGCCGTCTGGAGGCGACCGACCATTTCTGCGGCATAAGGCAGATTGAATTCTCGATAGTGTTCCGGCGACGCCAGGCTGGCGACTGCATCTCCCATTCCGATATAGCGCGCACCGGCCTCAATCTGCGCCAACCCGAACTCAATTTCCATCTCCATACTGAAGCGCATTAGCTGGTGAACGAACTCGGGATTCTCGTACAAGTCCACCATGAAATAATTGATATTCCGCAGAATGGCGGATTCCTGGAAAGGTGATTCCACCCATCCGTAAATGACCTCATCATCCCCGATTTCCTGACGCAACATCTTCAAGGCTCTGATTTGATCGGCCATGCGGTTCTTACCCAATGGGTCAGGCAGGCGCAATTTGTTCAGGTCGTCCAGGTTCTTCAGAAACGGCTCAGACACCGGCGCAGGAACGTCATCTTCCGGCCACGAGATAGTCGCGCCCAACGCCTCAGGCTCCCGCGACGAGTCGGAGGTGACATTGACACTATCGTAACCGAAACGTCGCCAACATTTTGCCTGGGCTTCGGCCATCAGTTCAGCGTGCCGGCAGTAGTCCGAGTAGTTGACCCCGGCTAACTTGGCGGCAAAGGTCATTATCAGCGGACTGACAGGCACACGGTCAGGTTGTTGATGTTGGCAGACTGCTTCGTAACGTTCGTACGACGTCATGCTATGAGAAACCATGAAGACCAAATCCCTACCCTGCTAGGGCAATTGCCGCACGGGGGCGATACGGCCCCATGCCTGCAGCCGCTGGAACCCTTCCGCGTACTTCACACCGCACTGCAGCCCGCGGAAACGGGCCATTGTCTCAATGAAGTCGAGAATGTCGGTATAATGATGCTCTTTCAGCCAGGTAATCTGGCTGACGTGCTGCGACATAGCCTTGAGCTTCTGCTCCAGAGTGTCCGAAATGTCCACATATTCGTCCGGCTCAAAATCGATGCAGGCCAGTGTGTCCATAAAATAGATGGGTGGTGTCACCGGGTGAGCCGGATAAGCAGTCACGTAGTAAGGCACGGTGGCATTGAAACTGGCATCCATCACCAGCTTGGTGACCGCGTTATGATCGCCGTGATAATCCTTTGGATGATGGGTGATGATCAGATCCGGCTTGGTCATACGAATCAAATCTGTAATACGGCGCATGTTCTCGTCATTGACATAGATTTGACAATCGAGAAACCCCATAGAAATGGATTCGGCCCCAATCACTGCCGCAGCTGCTCCCGCTTCCTTGTCGCGTATCTGCCCAACTTCGGGGTGCGGAATCTGCCCATGGCCTTTATCGCCCCGAGACACGTGGCACATGAACACCTTGTCGCCACGGGCGACGAAACGCGCCAGAGTTCCAGAAGCCAGAATCTCCAAATCGTCCGGGTGAGCGCCTACTGCCAGGACACGCATGAAGAACCTCCCATGATTATGACTCTATGACGACAGACACAGTTTGAATGAGGCGGTGCCGAATATCCCAAAAGACCCAGCGATGCAGACCTCCGCATCAGTGCCCAACACCAGATTCGATCAACGGCTACCGCAATGGAAGAGCAACAGCCTCCACCTGTCTACGCCTGAGAACTACGAACGGATACGCCTCCATCGGTCTTATACAGGGCCATGGCGACAGCCCCCAGGACCGTGGCATCCATCCTCAATTCCGAAAGAACCACATCCGGTACGTGTGGCAAGATGCCATACAATCGCCGCTGAATCGGTTCGACGAAAAGATCCCCATACTCCGCCAAATCGCCACTGATGACCACCAAGTTTGGATCCAGCGCACATGCCAGATTGGCTACCATAATTGCCAAGTAGTCCACGGTCTCATCGACCACTGCCTGGCACGTCGCATCACCTGCCCTGGCAGCCGAAAGGACCTGCCCTACGCCCAGATCTTTGGGAACATCCCCGAGTGAACGACTTAGCATGCACGTGTCTCCACGTAACATCCGCCCCCTCGCCCGGCTGACAATGCCCGTACTGCCCGCCAAGCCCTCCAGGCAGCCGTAATTGTCATAGACGTGTCCCAGACAAGCCTCGTTAGGGACCACGTATCCAATCTCTCCGGCGGCATAGTGGGCGCCGCGGTGAAGTCTGCCGTCCAGGACAATACCGGCACCAATGCCACCTCCGAGCGAAAGACAAACCAGGGTATCGACGTCACGTCCGACGCCAAGCCAGCTCTCGCCCAGCGCACTCAGGTTGACCTCGTTCTCCACAAACACGGGCAGGGACAACGCCTCTTCCAGGCGATCCCGGATAGGCAAATTGCGCCAACCCAAGATCGGGGCCCAAACGACCACGCCGGCCTTCGAATCGATGATGGAAGGGATGCCAACGCCAACCCCGCGCACATCCACACCATAGCGGCGTGATTCGTCGTGCAAATCTTGGATGAGGTCGATCAGGAGCTTGACGCCTGTCTCACCGGGAGCGGAAGGCACAACCCGCCGATCGAGTATTTCGCCACTCAGATCTGACAGTGCACCCATCATATTCTCGCCAACGTAAACGCCAATAATCAGGCTGGCGCGAGGGTTGAATTCAAGCAGCACGGGCCGCCGGCCGTGAGGGGCTCGGCTGGAATTGCCTTCAATCACTATCTCGTTTTCAAGGAGAACAGCCACGATGCGGGTAATCGTTGCGGGGCTTAAGCCAAGCCGGCGAGCCACCTCAGAACGGCTTATCGGTCCCTGTTCACGAATCACATCCAGAACAGCGGACTCATTCACCTTGCGCAGCAGCGTGGCATCACCTGTGCGCTTCATTGATCCATCCATTGAATATAACCGTGAGTCCCTCTGGTTTCCGGGAAGGCTACAGGATGACTTTTGCATGACTCACACTGTCAGCACGCCGTACTCTGTGAAAGACTTGCGAGGAGGATGCGATATATCGCGTGCTGCAGGGAGACCATCAAACTGTGATGTTTATTTAATTCCTTTCAGCAAGAAAAATGTATCACAAAAATCCTCGTTTGTCAATGGGTTCAAAAAACGGCATTCCCAGACACTCGGTGATGCTAAGTTTGCTATGAATTAAATGTGGTCGCCGGCTGTAGGGAAGTGCACTACAGCAGTTCACGCCGGGCTGCATCCACAATGGCATCGATTTCTCGCTCGACGTCCTCCCCCAGCGGCGGCACAACGTGCGTCGATAGAATTCGATCGACTTCAGCCGCCGCACGTTCGGCCATAGTTGTCGCTCCGTGCTGCACCCACGGCCCCCACGAATCACGATCCCAGAGAGACGAAGGTAACCAGAACTCCTTGCGGAACGTGGACACAGTATGCAAGTGAGATAAGTGCTGCCCTTCGTAGCCAATTTCCTTGATCACGTCCACAGCCAGCGATTGATCGTTAACCTCAAACCCGCGTAAAATCCGCTTCACAAAGGCGATCATCTCGTTATCCACGACCAATTGGGGCAATGATGCGCCCTGATCAGCTCCGGAAATGCCGAGATGGGCCACCAGGTCGCCCCCAGCCAGGACACCCATCAGGAAATTCATGCCTCGTTCCAACCCAGACTGCACGTCCACCGTTTTAGAATCGCCCAGGCCGGCGTTGATATACACAGGGAATCCGTACCATTTGGCCAATTGAGCCATCGCCATTGACAAAAGTCCCTGTTCTGGCGATCCAAAAGAGATACTGGTCGTCCGCATATCCATGATGTGACAAAGGCCGCCATACATGACCGCAGTCCCCGGCTGCAGAACCTGCGTGATTATGATTGCTGCCAGATTCTCGGCATTTTCCTGGGCCAGGGTGCCCGCCAACGTGGCCGGACCGGTTGCGGCCGCTTGCACCATCGGCCCGTAGGACACCGGCAATCCCGCCTGGACAAATTCAAGCAGGATTTCCATCCCTGTGGCCGGCATCTGTAACGGGCTGATCGGTTCGACAAACGCCTCCACCTGCGGGCGTTCTTTCAGGGCTTCCGCCCCGCCGGCAACAACCTTGTAGATTTCAAGGATATAGTGAGCCGTGCGCCCGTTGGCGATCCAGCATCGGGTTGGCTTGTTTGTGCGTTTGACCAACTCAGCCGTCAGCCAGATATCCCGAATGGGAGTGGGAACGTCAACCGGTTGGGTCATTGCACCAACAATGGTGAGGTTGTCCAAAGCATCACCGACCGTGATGGCCTGGAAGGTGTCTCGGCTGGTGGGCGCGCGTCTCGTCCTGGCTATCGGATCGACCCAGCTATACTGCCCGGGAGACGAGAGCGTAACCACGTCGCCATATCCCAGGCGGGCGGTTTTTGTTCCGTCTCTCCCATAGAGAATATATCGTTTTCCGGCCGCAGCAATCGCTTCAGCCGTCATCGATTCGTCAAATCTAACCGTTTGTTGAGTGAAATCTACCGCAGCGCCCGCGTCAGCCAGAGTCTTGAGGATGCCCTCGTGGAAAACGCGGACGCCGACGCTACCCAAAACGTCGAGTGACGCATCGTGGATTTGACGCAACTCATCTTCAGTCAAGATACGATATGGCGGTAACACAGTGCGGCCTCCTGCAGTGCTGACTGGATAGATGGCTGGATTTTCAAGAATAAAAGCCGGTCAAGCCTTAACCGCGCCAGAAGTCAATCCGCTCACCAGATAACGCTGGAACACAACTGCCAGCAAAACGGCCGGTATG
>CAZHBM010000042.1:4900-15654 GCA_964529945.1 uncultured Anaerolineales bacterium
TCGCAACCGGAATAGTCTTGGCGTGGGGACTGGAGGTGAAGATCAATGCGATCAAAAACTCTTCCCACGACATCAAGAAGCACAACAAGCCGGTAGCCACCAATCCAGGCAAGGAGATTGGAACGACGACCCGCACCAGTGCCCCGAGGCGCGTGGAGCCGTCAATCATAGCCGCTTCTTCCAGCTCTCGCGGGATCGTTTGGAAAAAACCCCGCATAATCCACACTGAAAACGGCATAATCAGGGCTGAATAGATCAAAATCAACCCTTGCAGTGTATCGGTCAAGCCCAGTTTTCCCATAATCGTGTAGAGCGGCACGACCAACATAATCGGCGGCAACATGTAAGAAAAAAGCATCATATTGATCAGCGGCCCTTGCCCGGCTCCGCCCATGCGAGCAAAAGAATATGCAGCCAAGCTGCCAAACACCACACAAAGCGCCGTCACAGCCGTGGCCACAATCAGGCTGTTTACCATGCCCTGACGGAAAACGGCGGCGGCGCTGGCGCCTGTATCGCTTATGATCTGTGCATAACGCGCGAACGTCGGGTTCTGCGGTATCCAGTGCAACGGAATATTCAGAAGCTCGCTTTCCGTTGATATGCTTGAGATAAAAAGCCACAAAGGAGGGGCAAGAACGGCAATTGCCACCACCAGCGCAGCCAGGTGCACCAGGATGTTCTCGATCAGGCTGGTTTTCTGCATCGTTTTTCCCCTCGTTTAGTATTCAATTTCTTTGTTGAGCAATCGGATGTAAATGAATGCCAAAACACCGATGAACAGGACCATCAAGTACGTAAGGGCTGCCGCTCGTCCCTGGCGCATGTAGGAGAAGGCCTCCAGGTAGGTGAAATAAGAAATCACCTTGGTGCTATCGGCCGGGCCACCTGAAGTCATAATGTAGATGATGTCGAAGACACGGAAGGCATCCATGCTGCGTACCAGCAGCACGATGACCAATTGTGGCATCATCAAGGGCAGAGTCACGCGCCAGAAAATCTTCCATCGGTTGGCGCCATCGACCACTGCGGCTTCGTAAAGTGTCGGGGGGATCGTCTGCAAAGCTGCCAGCCCCAGAAGGACCACCAGTGGCGTCACTTTCCACACATCGGCCACAATCACCACGTTCATGGCAGTGGCCGGAGTACTTAGCCAGGCTTTGTACTTTCCGAGCAGGCCCAGCTGCGTCAACAAAGCGTTGAAGGCCCCGTAATTGGCGTTGAAAATCCACTTCCACATAATGGCATCAATGGTTATGGGTAATGCCCAAGGAATCAGAATAATAGCCCTGAGAAAACCACGCCCCCAGAAGCGCCGATTGAGCAACATGGCGACACCGATTCCCAATATCATCTCGACGGCAATGGAAGCTACCATAAAGTAAATGGTGCGTCCCATCGAATCCCAGAAATATGGATCTTTGAATATGTTGATGTAGTTCTCAAACCCAACGAACGGGTGCCCCAGAGCAGGACGTTTGAGGTCGATGATGTGCAGGCTCATCCATGCGGAACGCACAATAGGCCCAAAGATAAGTACGAATACGATCAGGAAAGCCGGAGCAACAAAAAGCCACGCCATTTGGCGTTCTTTGGTGAAACGCCAACGAGGTCGAGACTGCTTGGGGCCCGACAAGCGAACTTGGGTGAAGGTCTCTGGCATGATCTTCAGCACCCCTATGAGGTATTTCAATTAGCGCTTAGGTGAATTGGCGGAGTCCACCAGTGGTCGGGATCTCAGGTGGACTCCGCCACAACTCAAGGTGAAACCATCAGAACAAAACGATGTGAGTCACCTATTCCTGAACATACATGCTGCGGACTTCCAAGACAGCCGTCTCGGCGTCCGCCAAAGCCTGCGCGGACGTCTTGGCCCCGGTTAAGGCCGCCTGAACCTCACGTGCGAGAATTTCGGAGGTCTCGGAGTAGAAAGGCACGATCGGGCGATTCTTGATGTACTGGTACTGCTCTTTGGACAGACTCAAGAAATTCATCTCCCGGGCTACGTCATTCTGCATCGCAGCCACTTCGGGATCGTCAAAGAGCGAGATCCAGATCGGCAGTGAGTTCTGCGAGTACTGCTTCTGGATCGGCTTGCTGGACAGGAACTGGATGTACTTCCATGCTTCGTCCGGATGCTCGGAATCGGACATGATCGACAGGCCCATACCACCGTTGATGGTGGCACTGGGGATCGCCTCACCGGGCATCAATGCCACTTTGGCGTGTCCGGCTATCTGCGACTCGGCCGGGTCGTTGGCCAAATTGAGCTGGTACGCCCAGTTGACCGAGAACAACGAGGCTCCCTGCGAGAATGTACGCCGTACTTCTTCGTAGGTCGACTCAAGCGAAGCCGGGTTGTACATGCCATCATTCATGCCGTCCACCAGATACTGCAGGGCGGCCAACCCTTCGGGGCTGTTGAATGCTGGGGTGTCATCCTCGTTAAAGAATTTTCCGCCAAATGCCTGCAGGTAGCCGGCATTGCTGTACGGAAAGCTCAAAGTCAGTAGGAGTAGGCAATGGTCAACCCTTCATCTTGCTGGAAGTACTCGATGAACGGATAGTCGACCAGTCCCTTGTCTTTGGCAGCCATAGACATTTCGGCAACTTCTGTCCACGTCTTCGGCGGCGCATCATAACCCGCCTCGGCCAGCATTTGATCATTGTAGTAGAAATAGAGAACGTCATTCACCCACGGCATACCATACATCCGTCCCCTGTAGGTAACGGCCTCGAGGGCGCCGGGGAAGATGTCGGCCTTCATGTCGGCAGTAATGCGGTCGGTTACGTCCACAATGAAGCCGGCAGCCGCAAACTCGGCCGGCCAGATGCAGTCAACAAGAATCACGTCGTAAGTTCCGGCCCCAGATGCGGCAGCCGTGACGATCTTGTCGTGCAGGGCTTCGTAAGACACAAAATCCATCTCGACGTTGACGCCGGGATTCTCGGACACAAACGCATCGGTCATCGCCTGGACGTCACTCTCCTGGTAAGAAGCTTGCTTCATAAAGAGTGCGCGCAAGGTGATTCCACCCGCCGCGGCCACAGCTGCGGACTCGGGACCGTAGGTCGCCATGAATGCTTCAGCTTCCGCGGCGCTGGGGATGTAAATCTTGGAACCGACTTCGATTACGTCAGGATTGATGATTTGGGTATACGTCTCATCAGTAGCGGCTTTCTGATTGGTCAGTTCAACGATGGCCGGGTAAGCCAGCACGTTGCCCAGGTACTTGTCGGACAGCTTGCTCAGCCAATCATCTGATACCACCACGTAGTCCTGGCCCTCGTCTTGCGCCACGGGCGCGGCCATGGCCACCGGCACGATGACCAGTAGCATTGAGATCACCAAGAAAAGGTTCAACAGTTTCTTCGACATTTGGATGCTTCCTCCTTATTGCTCACAAGACCATTCAGCGAGTTATCTATCAAAAGGGTGTAGACACCTTGCCTGCAGTGTTTCCGAATGAGCCTCCTTTCCACGTTCAACGACGAGCTACTGGCACAACCTCCTGCAACATTTTTCTCGAGAAAGCCGACTACTTGGCGCAACGGAAACCAAGGTCATCGTTAGCCGTTGTGTCCGGATCGGCCGCGTTGCGGTTCGTGGAAGCCACCTGTGGCGCTTCTTCAAACCAGCCGCCGCCCCGAATCACGCGATACTTTTCTCCGTACGACTGTTCTTCGGTAGTGTTGCCTGGATAGGGTTGGTACCAATCGGCCGTCCACTCCCAAACATTGCCGGCCATGTCGTGCAATCCGTACCCATTGGCCGGATAACTGCCAACAGCTGCAGTGCCACGTAGTCCACTCTCTTTGGCGTTGGCTTGACTTGCGTCCCAATCATTTCCCCAGGGATAGACGGTGTCATCGGGCCCACGAGCTGCCTTTTCCCATTCGGCCTCGGTGGGCAGGCGCTTGCCAAGCCACTCGCAATAAGCCGTGGCATCATTCCACGTGACCCGCGCTACCGGGTGATTCTCCTCACCGGCCCCAAATTCGTCCCGCCATACACGGCTGGCGTCATTCCTCTCAGCATCGGTGACATAGCCCGTGCTGTCGACAAAGGTGGCAAAATCGGCATTGGTCACCTCAAATCGATCGATCTGGAAAGCCGGCACATCCACCTCGTGGGCGGGGCCTTCATCAGCGCTGCCGGAGTCGCTTCCCATCACAAACGGGCCGGCGGGGATCTCGTTCATCACGTCGGTGACCGGCGGCGGAGCCGGCGTTGCCGTAGCGTCGCTGCTTTCTTCCTCAGCTGCGCTCGTCGGCAGCGGGGTACTGGTTGGCAGCGGCGTCGGTGTCGGCGGCGCTGCCACGGGGGTGTTGGTTGGTATGATCGCGGCTTGAGTTGCCGGAGGCAGCGTCGGTCCTGCCTGCCCCTTGTCGGCAGCCGGCGCCGACCCGGCCCCACCGCAAGCAGCCATCAGTAAGGACAAAACGACCGCCATAATCCCAACTAAGAGTTTGTTCATCGCTCTTCTTCTCTCCTATCTCACAAAAGTATTACGTTATCAGCAACCTGTAGTGCGTATGCCCCTCTTCACACGCACCGCAAATTGATTTCAGTTTCGGCTACGGTTCAAATTGTTCCCGGCCAACCTTAAGCGGTAGCGATCTCCTCGGTAGACACTGCGCACGAACTCGATCGGGGCACCGTCGTCGAGGAAAGTAAGCTGCTCCGCAACAAGTACTGCCGTGGCGGAGGGCTCATGAATGCCCAGCAATCTCACCTGTTCTTCGTCGGGCGGTTTGGCCCCAATCCCGAAACTGTAATCTGTCAGGCGCAAATGATAGACATTGCGCAAGGTCGCAAACAGCGAATTGCGCTCCAGGTCATGATCGAGCAATCCCGGGCATAGTTCATGCGGCAGATAGGCCGTTTGAATACCGACCGGTAGCCCATCCGCCAGGCGCAGCCGCCTCAAGTAGACGAGATTCGCCCCTAGCTCAACTTCAAGGGAACGGGCCATCACCGTCGAAGCACTGATTATTTGGGCGTCCAGGAGAATTGTGGATGCCTTAAGCCCTCTATGGGCCATGTACTCGGTGAATCCCATCAAGGGCTCAGTCTCGGCGTCTTGTTTCTGTTCGGCTACATATATCCCCTTGCCGGCAATTGCGTAGATCACACCTTCGTGGATCAACTCGTTAATGGCCCTACGCACGGTCATGTGGCTGGCATGATACTGTTGGGCCAGGGCACGTTGGGTGGGGAGGCGGTCGCCGGGCAACAGATCACCCTTGGCGATCGCTTCAATCCAAGCCTCTTTCAGTTGCGCGTACAGGGGCAATTGGGGATTCATATTCACTCTGATAGACAGTTGACAATCAGCAAGATTGGTTAGAGTGCCAGACGCAGATCGATCACACCGCATAAGAGGAAGTACGTTCCTTTGATCGCGGGAAGAAGGCTCCAGGTGTGATGCCCGTCATATATACTGGTATATACCAACTTCCCGGTCTTGTCAAGGTTCTTCTGTCAGTTCGACAAATCGTAAACGTGGGCACCAGGCCGGCATCACGACGACTCGTGCCCGCAGGTCGGACCTAATGGGCCGGCACGACGCACAGAAACCCCATGGCCTCAGGCCCAATGGTTTCCAACTGGTGCAACTCATCACCAGGAATAAAAATCACGTCTCGTGGGCCAAGCTCAACCACTTCATCTCCGTGTCGCACCCTCGCCCGTCCGTGCAACATAAACACCCCATGTTCGTGAGGATGTTTCTCTAACCGTGAATGCCCGCCCGGTTCAACCCGAAAGTAACGAACCCGAAAATTGGCAGACCCATCTTCCGGTCCGATGAGAATTTTCTTGCTCGCGCCGACAACGTCTCCATTTTCGTACGTTTTGTCGGTCACATTGTCCCAATCGAACTGCAAATCTGTGCCGCAAAAACGATGAATGCTTGCCATTAGCTATTGGCCTCCTGCCGTACCGTCTAAGAGAGATCTCTACTCAGCAAGTGCCCTTCGTGCTTGAATCTCTTCGGCAATTCGTTCGTCACCGATAATCTCGACCGCCCACTGCGCAGCACGCGCCACCACGCCGGTGCACTTGTCATCGTGAGCGCCGGCTGCCTCAAAAGCCTCCAATTGCTTTTTGTCCAACAAATCAAACGACCTGCCCATCAAGCAACGATGGATGTCGCGGCAGGTAATGCTCCCATAGCTGTCTATGAACCGCTGCCGGAGTGCCTGAGCCATCCGGTAGCAACGGTATTTGTTGTCTCGGTCTCCATCAAAATATTGCCTGCGTCTTGGATAAAGAATGCCAAACGCCAGAGAAGCTCCCAGAAGGGCACCGCAACTGGCGTCACCCACCATGCCCAGACCGCCGGCCAGTGCCGTTGCCGCCTCAAAGGCTGAACTGTCAAAAGCACCTACAGTCTCCAGCACGGCTGCCAGCACGCTTTGCCCGCAGCCATGGTAGCGCTGCTCGTAGCTGAATGCCAGGCTTCCTGCCTGAGCCGCCAAATCCGACCATTCCACGTCCAAAGGAATGCGCTCATACGCTTCGATGACGGCATCAACAAGGGCATCTTCTTCCTCGCCCAGCTCGCACCGGTCAACTATCGTCGCCCGCAAGCCGTTCTGCTGAATCTGCTCTCCAATCTGGCAGGCGGTTGTGTCGCCGGCGTTCTGGTAGAGGAATGCCGCCGCTATGGCGCGCGTCAGGTAGTGCGCTGTTATGCCGTTCTTCAGCGCCAGCAATAGCGGGCCTACAAGGCGGTCACCCCGTCTCAGCTTGCGAATAGGATCACCGCCGTAGCGCGCCACGCTATCGGAAAGGTGAGGATTGTCGGTATCGCGCAACACGCGAGATATCCAGGCGTCCATCTCGTCGCCGGAAAAACCATATTCCGATTGCAGTGTCCGGCTGCATTCGTCCAGGACGTGTCTCACTTCGAGCATCACACGCTCATCGGCCATACAATCAGGAATCAATTCGTGCCCGTACAATGCTCCCCAGTAAGCCAAAGCAGCGTGGCAAGTATTGTAGGTGAACAATTTGCGTGTTTCCTCGGCCTCCAAGTCTGGCACGGGCCGCAAACCGGCAATCTCGGGCAGTGGTCCTCGAAACGCCTGCTGATCCACCGGCAGTTCGGCCACGTCGTTGGTCCACACCATCAGAGGGTCACGTCGCAGGCTGTCCGCATCCGGCGGTGCCACGATGCGCATCACCAGCGATTCCACCACGCCCACCTGGTCGTCGAACCTGGAACGCCATTCCGCCGGAAGACCCTGCAACAGGTGAGTACGAAATGCAGCCCCGGCGTGGCTCAAGTTAGTACACAGGATAATGTCCACGGTCGAGTCGGGTTTCTGATGCAGTCGCTCAACGAGCATTTTTGAGAGTTGTCCTGCCACTTCAGGGAAAGCACGTGGAAAGACCGCTACGACGATCAGGTCGGCACCAGTCACCGCATCGCTCAATTGCGTTGTCTCAGCCGTCGAAATGGCCTCGAAGCCGGCAATTCGTACGGTCGAGGGAGGTTTTCCGCTGCCTGTCTTGAGGAGCGAATAACTTCGGCTGTGCCTTAGCTGCCCAACAAGTTCTGGCGAACTGTCGACGAAAGTGATGGCGTAGCCAGAGGAATTGAGGATGTCCGCTGCAAATCCGCGTCCAATCTTGCCTGCGCCCCAGATTACTGCCCGATCTCCACTCATCTGTGCTGCCTTTGTCGACTATAGCACGGCTCGCCAGGAGTTTATTTCACGGTGAAAATAATCACCGGGAATCCTACACAAGAATAGCACATCTGTCAAGAATGCAATCTCGCCGGTGTGTCCTGTTTTTTTGGCAGACGTGTTTGCAGCTCGGCAGCCGGTTATATCTTCTTTGAATCGCCTGTGGGCGGAAGGTCTTGCATCCACAGGCAATCGGAATTTGACGCTCACAATGCGCTCGACTATACTAATGAAAATGAGTTTCAAAAAGGTCGAAACCCGCGCTTCGGAGGCAGCATTGGGCAGACAATCAGCGGATTGGGAACAGAAGTTAGTCCAGGCCGGCTGCCGCATGACCGGCTCAAGGCGTGCAGTGATGCGCGTCCTCCAGTCCGCCTCCACTCCCCTTATGCCGCAAGAGATATTGGCTCAAGCACGATCGCTTCACGAGCATCTCGGCCTGGTGACCGTGTATCGGACTCTGAATCTGCTCACTGAAATGGATCTGGTTCGCCGTGTTCACCGTGAAGATGGGTGTCACGGCTATTTCCGTGCTTCACCCGGGCACCACCACGCAGTAATATGCCGGCAATGTGGCGCCGCTACCGAGTTCCCTGGCAGTTACGATCTGGAGCAGTTGGTAAGACTCGTTCAGGTCAGGACCGGTTATCGGGTTGAAGATCACCTTTTGCAGCTCTGGGGCGTTTGTCCCCATTGTCAGGACCCGGGCAACTGACATTAACAGGAGGCATCCCAATCATCATGTTCAGACGTGTTTATTTTATCGCATTGATTGTATTATCGTTGGGATTCCTGGTGGCCGGATGTGCGAACACGTCCCCAGAACCAGCGAGCGCAGGGACAGGCACAGCGGTCAACCAGGGACAAGGTGCTGCCACGCCCACTCCCTGCAATGTCTTCCAGCAAATCGCGTTGCCCACACTCGAGACCGACCTGGCGCAGTGCGCGCCGTCGACCGCCTCCCGGCACACCATCACGGTCAGCATCCTGCCTCAGAAATATTTCGTCGAACGGATTGGCGGAGACTACGTTGACGTCAATGTGATGGTACCACCCGGCGCTTCGCCGGCCACTTACGAACCGACGCCCGTCCAATTGTCCGCTCTCAGCAAGTCTGAGCTATATTTCGCAATCGGCGTGCCTTTCGAAAACGCGTGGCTCGACCGCATAGCGGCAGCCAATCCGGCCATGCCGGTTGTCAAGACGCAGGATTGTATCGATCGGGTACCAATGACGGGAGAAGAAGGCGGCGTGGACCCACACATCTGGCTTTCGCCGCGCCTGGTAAAGACTCAGGCGGACACCATCTACGAAGCGCTGGCGCGTATCGATTGCGCCCACGAGTTGGAGTACAAGACCAACCTGGAAAGCTTCTTGAGTGACATCGACAAACTTGACACCGACATCCGAGACACTTTGGCAAACGTCCAATCGCGGACTTTTATGGTGTTCCATCCTTCGTGGGGATACTTCGCCCGCGATTACGACCTGGAAATGATTGCCATTGAGATTGGCGGCCAGGAACCCAGCGCCGCCGAATTGGCGCACCTGATCGAGCTGGCGCAAAGCAAAAACATCAAGGTTGTCTTCGCCCAACCGGAATTCAGTATCCGGGCAGCCGAGACCATCGCCAACCAAATCGGCGGTCAAGTAGTGTTGATAGACCCTCTTGCCCCCGACTGGTTAGACAATATGCGTCAGGTGGCGCAGGCTTTTGCTCGGGCGTTGAATGACTAAGTGGCCGGACATCACTCCCAACGGAAGGAAGCGTGTTCACTTTCGGGACTAATCTGGCTCACAGTCCCGTCGGGATTGTCACGTTCCACAAAAACATACCACGTATATTCGAGCGCCGGTCCATCGGCCTGATAGAAAAAGCGTTCCGGCAGTCTCCAGTCGGTATCTTTCAGCCTGTCTCCCTCGTAAACGGGCTGCCCCTGCTGCAGGAAGACCAACCGGACCGCATACCATTCATTGTCCGCCAGCGGCCCAACAGGTTCCCACTTCAAAAAGGCGATACGGCCCGGCACAACACTGCCGTCGGTAGGCTCGATAATCTTTGGCGCAGGGTAGACATAGGCCGGCGCCGGGGTGTCGGTCGGTAGAGCCTCACTTGTGGGCATGACGCCACCCGGGGGCGTATTTGTCGGGACAGGGACAGCTGTTGCCGGTGGTTCTGGAGTAGACGTGGCCGTGACCACAATGATGACCGGGGTCGGCGTAGATTCTGGCGTTGTTGGTTGCTCAACGGTGGGTTCAGGGGCATTCTCGGTCGTCGCCACTACCTCCGCCGAAGTGGCCGTCGCAGGCACGGTAGCGGTTGGCAAAGGAGTCACTGTTGGAGCCGTCTCTCCCACCACCGTTTCGGTCACGACGACTGTTTCGGTCACCTGAGAGGCGGGCAAAATACCGGCCACCAGTTGTCCGAAATCGCCGGTCCCTGCCAGCAAGCCGCCGGCAACCACCGCACCAGCACAGCACAATACGACCGCCGCCACGCCGGCCACAGCCAGCCAGCGGTAAGGCAGCGCTGGCGCCCCCTGCGCGCCGCCGGTCGTTCGCTCAGCTTTTGTGGATACCCTTTCCGTGACTCCGACCTTGTCAGTACGTTCTTGGTCTCCCATCTTACGTCCGGCAACCGGTTCGGGCGGTCTAGATGGGCGCTGTTGTTCCGGCCTTTCTGCGGCCGCGTCCTGGCGGGCAGTCCCGGCCGGCGTTGGCTGGGCATCTCTTTCCTTCTTCTCAGGTCCCTCCATCTCCGGCCTGGAACCGGCTGGCGGAGCCTTGGGTGCTTTTTCAGCCGGACCCACCTGACCGGACTCGGCCGGCTTCCTCTCCCGTGGACGCTCGCGGCCGACCGGCGGCTGCGCTTCCGGTCGGCGCTCAGGCTCGGGCCGGTGCGCACCGGCGTCGACCGCAGGTCTGGCCCAATCGCTGTCGACCGCGGCCAGTTGCTTTCGCAGGGCCTCAATTTCCTCCAGCGACACCGGCTTGGTCGGCATTTCGTCGCCTTTGCCGCCTCTGTCGGGAGGAGTCGCGGCCGCGGCCGGTTGGCT
>CAZHBM010000043.1:0-15641 GCA_964529945.1 uncultured Anaerolineales bacterium
GAGGAGGAGCCGTATAACCTGGCGACTTTCCTGGCCGTTCGAGCCGCCAGGCGCGTCGGTGCCCGCACGGTTGTTTTCACCTGGCTTATTCTGGTACGCCGCTACCCACCTCCTTTTGGACTCATAGAAGCCTACACGCTGGCACGTACAGATACGCTGCTGGTGGGCAACAGCGAGGCGCTCGATGTCTGGCAGGCCAAAGGTTATGACGGCCCCATCGAAATTCTGCCTCAATTTGGGGTCGATCCGAATATTTACCAACGCGTCAACCGGCCGACGCGCCAGAGCAAACCAAGCGTATTGCTGCGCCGCAGCGCCCGCCGCCCTTCTCAAGACAGCATCGTCATCGGTTACATCGGCCGACTGGTTCCCGAAAAGGGGGTGGATGTGCTGCTGGAAGCCATCTCCCAACTGAAGGGACCGTGGGAATTGCGTATCCTCGGCAGCGGACCGGATCAGGAGCGCCTGGAGAAAATGGCCCAGTGGCTGGGAATCTTGCCGCGGGTGACTTTTGACATCCCCATTCCTTCAACACAAATGCCCTACTACTACGGCGGATTGGACGTGCTGGTACTGCCCTCGCGCACGCGCGTCAACTGGAAGGAACAATTCGGTCGGGTGCTTATCGAAGCCATGGCCTGTAACGTAGTGGTCGTCGGTGCCCGAAGCGGTGCCATTGCTGAGGTCATCGGTGATGCCGGTCTTACCTTTGCGGAAGGCGACCCGGCTGACTTGCGCGCCCAGTTGCAGCGGCTGTTGGAGGACAAGGCACTCTTCGACGAGATGTCCAACAAAGGACGTCAGCGTGTATTGGACAACTATACCCAGCACCAAATCGCCGCCCGGACGGTTGAGGTGTACCGCCGGCTGGTTGAATGAGTTAGCCAGATGCCGCGCTAACGCGAATCGCCTCGATCGGTTTCAGGCTTCACATTTCTGGAAAGCCAGCCCAAGACGGCCAGCAAAGCTAGCCCCAATAAAACGAGTGCCGTAAGTTTGAACAATCGCGAGGTCACCACCAGCGCCAGGGTGCCGAACACCAGGCAGAATACGTAGTAGGCCAATACAATCTGGCGCTGGCTCCAGCCAAGGCTCTGCAGGCGATAGTGCAGGTGGTCGCGCCCCCCTTGCCACAGCGGTACGCCGCGACGCCAGCGACTGAACAGCAGCCAGGCCACATCCACGATCGGAATGACCATTACCAGCAGCGCCGTCGCAATGCGTGCCGGCGCCAGGATCGACAAGGTGGCCAGCGCGTAGCCGAGCACCATCGCGCCGGCGGTCCCCATAAAGATCCGGGCCGGAAAGAAATTGAACGGTAAGAACCCGAGGCAGGCACCCGCCAGCGCTGTGGGGAATAGCGCAATTTCCGGTTGGCCCAAATGATAGGAATGAATGGCGAACAAGGTGGCGGCTATGGCGCCAACCCCGGCCGCCAGTCCATCGAGACCATCCAGCCAGTTGACAGTGTTCATCATGCCGACAATCCAGAAGAAGCTGATTGCGGCCACGATTCCCCAGCCGATCCCCGGCAGCAAATCCGGGATGACCACCAATTGATTGGTCACGGGGTTGGTAAAGCGTTCGATGAACACTTCACCCGAGAAAGCGATGGCCGCCGCCAGAAACTGGGCGACCAATTGCACCCAGGCCGGCAGGTCCAGCCAATCGTCCACCAGGCTCCAAACAAACACAAACAGAGTGCCGACAGCCACGGCAGTCAAGCGACGCGTGTCACCCGGGTTGGCCGGCGGCCAGCCAAAGAAGACGACCGCCATACCCAGCCCGAAAGCCACAAAAAGCGCAATGCCGCCCGTGCGTGGTGTAGAATCGGCGTGCACCCGGCGCCCCCCCGGCAGGTCCACCACACCCCACCGCCGGCCGATCCGGCCGCAAAGGGGAGTCAGCGCCAGAGCCGCCAGGAAACTCACCGCGAATACCAATATGAAGGGAAACAGCGGAGGTTCCGTCATCACAGGCTACCCCACCGCCAATTTCACAATGGTGACACCATCACCACCCTCATTGTCGTCGCCAGGATGGTAGGAAGTCACCAGGGGATGGCCGTTCAGGGCATCGCGCACAGCCGCACGCAGCACCCCGGTCCCTTTCCCGTGAATGATACGCACCCAGGGAAGCTCCGCCATATAGGCGTCGTCCAGATACAGGTCCAACCGGCGCAGTCCCTCCTCGGTGGTTTGGCCGCGCAAATCCAGCTCCAGCCCGGGAGACTCAGCAACAGGTACACTGTTAGCTGCCTGTCCTCCCGTCATCGACGTGGCTGAGGCACCGATCTCATCACCGGCCGATGACTCAGGGGCAAGCAAATCGACCTGGTTGCGCCGTACGCTGACGCGGAAATGCCCCAACTGCACCTCCACCTGGCCGCGTTGACTACTGATTACCTCACCCGATGCGTTGTAGGGCTTAACCCACACCTGGTCGCCCGAGTGCAACGGTCCGCGGTAGGCCGGTTGTGTAGCAGGCGGCTCAGGGGGCTTCAACTCAGCGACACTCTCCTCCAGCGCAGCCAGAACCGACTGGCCGTCTTCAACATCAGCAGGCAATGGCTTATCCTGGTTTTCAAATTGCTGGCGCCAATGGGTTTGCAGTTGCTGCAATTCTTGGCGGACTTCTTCGATCTCTTTCCTGGCTTCTTCTCTAGCCGCGTTCAGCGCATGGTGTCGCTCACGTTCGATCTCAGCCAGCTTGTTGTCCAGCTCCTGAGTCCGTTTTTCCACCTGTTCCCGTGCCGAGGCGGCAACCCGCCGTTCTCGCGCCGCCGCTTCCCGTTCGGACTGGATATCCCAAAGCATAGACTCGGTTTGTTGAGTTTCGGGGTCGATCATCGCCTGGGCTGTATCAATAATGCCTGCGTTCAGACCCAATCTTCGAGCAATGGCGAAGGCGTTGGACCTGCCCGGGAGGCCGATCATCAACCGGTACGTCGGAGCCAAAGTCTCGGCATTGAACTCGACGCTGGCGTTTACCACGCCCGGTGTGTGGTGAGCATATACCTTCAACTCAGAATAGTGGGTAGCGACGAATGTGGTGACCTGCTTCTGCCGCAGGTATTCGAGGATCGCCCGCGCCAGGGCGGAGCCTTCCACCGGGTCCGTCCCGGCTCCCAGCTCATCCAATATCACCATCGAGTTCTCGTCACACGCTTCCAGAATACGGACGATGTTCGTCATGTGCGATGAGAAGGTCGACAACGATTGCTCAATCGACTGCTCGTCACCGATATCTGCATAAACGGCGTCAAAAAAGGGCAGGGATGAGCCCTCGCGAACCGGTACCTGAAGCCCGGCCTGGGCCATAACGACCAGCAGGCCGACCGTCTTAAGGGCGACCGTCTTGCCGCCCGTGTTAGGACCGGTGATCACCAGGATGTGGGTCTCGGAGTCCAACTGCAGATGCGCCGGCACGACCGTCTCCGGGTCGAGTAGCGGATGGCGCGCCTCTGCCAGATCAAATGAGATGGCGGAGGCGGCCTGAGCACCGCGTCTGGTTGTCGTTCGCCAGGTCGGCTCGGAAGCCAACAATTCGTCGGCATATTTCGCTTTGGCGAACGCCAGATCAAGCTCGGCTATCGCTTCTACTGTCCAACGTATACGATCAGACTCCTCGTTCACCATCTGCCCCAAGGCAGCCAAAACGCGCTGGACTTCTTGTTCTTCCTCCACCTGCAGTTGGCGCCAACGGTTGTTCAGTTCCACCGTAGCCGTCGGCTCGACGAACAAAGTAGCGCCGCTGGCGCTTTGATCATGGATGATGCCCGGGATTCGCCCCTTGAACTCAGCCCGTACAGGAATGACATAGCGCCCCTGCCGTTGGGTGACAAAGGCTTCCTGCAAATAGGGTGCATTGCTGCCGGACTGAACAATACGGTTCAACCGATCCAACAATCGCTGATGAGCGATGTCCAATTCACGGCGGATGCGGACCAATTCCGGAGAGGCATCGTCCAAGACCTCTCCCCGGTCACTGATGCTGCGACCAATTTCGTGAACGAGACCCGGGCATTCCTGGATCCGGCCGGCAATGTCAGCCAGGTTGGGAAACTGGTCCTGCAAACTCAGGATGGCCCGCTTGAGATCTCGCCCGGCGATCAGCGTCTGGCGCACGTTGAGCAGATCCGTCGGCGTCAGAATGGCGGCCCGCCGTACTTGTTCCAGCAATGGGCGTACGTCGCGCGCGCCGCCAATGCCGGTTTCGGGCTTGACGGCCAACAGACGGCGAGCTTCGCCGGTCTCGGCCTGCCATTGAACAGCCTGGCTGCGATACGATGACGGGAAGAGCGAAAGTGCCAGCGTCCTGCTGGCAGAGAAACTGGCATAGCCAGCCAGGCGTTCCAACACTTTGGGGAACTCAAGCGTAGTTAGGTCTTTGGAATCCAAGAGTACAACCGGCCTAAAACTGGATGATTTGAGAGAAGATGGCCGGTGTGGTGTGCCCGGGTAGCCAGAATCTGACCGCGCGATAAATCAGATACACGACATAATTGAAAATGGGCACCAAAGCCGAAGTCTGCAACTGGCGCCGGATATTCCCACCGGCGCCGCCGCGCACCGCTGTGTCCGCGCCAACACTCAAGAGAAACTGCAGCACAGCCAGGAACAGGCTGATCCAGACGACCGCCACAATGAAGCCAACGATCAGACCACCCACCTGGCTCACCACACGCAGCGCCAAATCGCGGCAGCTTCTCTTGTTCTCGGTGAACTCCAAGTCCTGATTTCCCGAACGCTTCTTTTCTTCCGGCGGTTTACTCACGAAGCGGCCCACAAAACTCAAGCCACCTACAATCAGGACCATCAGGAAGGCAAAGGCCAGCGCCTGGCTGCCGCTGGTCGACATTGCGGGCAGAAGCTCTCGAAAGAACTGCCCCAACGGACGATACAGAAGTAACGAGGCCACCAATCCGATGTAAAGACTCAGAAGGTCGATAAGCAGTCGCCCAATACCTTGCATCACGCCCCCGAAAGTACCTACCAGGAGCAGCAAAACCAACAAATAGTCCAGCATATTGAATTCCATCGTTCACGCTCCCTGAAGTGCCTTCTCGATTTTTGCCACCAGCAAGCCGTCTGCGATCACTCGGCGCACAGCTTCAATGTAAGGGTACATCACGGCATCGTTTTCCAGGAAAGGAACTTGCTGCCGAATCAATTGATAGGCAATCTGCGTGCCACACCCCAATTTGGCATTGTCGCCCAGCTGTTCACGCCGGAAATCAATCCCCTGGGCAGCCGCCAACAGCTCCAGTGCCAGGATACGTTCCAGGTTTTCCAGGATTTGCCAGGCCTGCCGTGCGGCCGTACACCCCATACTGACGTGATCTTCCACGTTGGCCGAGGTAGGTATGGTGTCGACACTGGCCGGATGTGCCAGCACCTTGTTCTCCGAGGTCAATGCGGCCGCCGTGTACTGAACCAGCATAAACCCCGAGTTGAGTCCTCCGTGCTTGATCAGGAAAGCCGGCAAAACGTGGGCATTGCTGGATTCGTCGGTCAGACGGGTAATACGTCTCTCCGATATATTGCCCAATTCCACCAAGGTCATCGCCAAATAATCCATGGCGATGGCCACCGGCTCACCGTGGAAATTGCCCCCTGACAGGACGGCAACGTCATCCTCCTCGACGAATATGAGCGGGTTGTCGGTAGCTGAATTGAGTTCGATTTCTACTACCCAACGCGCATAGGCGATTGCGTCGCGCACAGCCCCGTGTACCTGCGGAATACAGCGCAGCGTATAGGCGTCCTGAATATTCTGTGGATCGTGCTGCCGCACGTACTGGCTGTCGGCCAAAAGTCTGCGCAATCTGCGAGCACATTCAACCTGACGCGGGTGTGGCCGCACGGCCTGGATGCGTTCGTCATAAGCCATAACCGTCCCGGCCAGAGCCTCCAGGCTTAAACAACCGGCCGTGTCGGCCACCAGGCTTAGCGCTTCAGAACGCCAAACGGCCAGTGAGCCAAGCGCGCACATCACGGCCGTCCCGTTGGTCAGCGCCAACCCTTCTTTGGCCGCCAAATTAACAGACGAAAGACCGGCCCGGCCAAGTGCATCACTCCCAGGCAGGATTTGACCTTCAAACTCGGCTTGGCCTTCCCCTATGAGCACCAAGGCAATGTGCGCCAACGGGGCCAGATCGCCGCTGGCCCCCAAAGAACCCTGGCTTGGGACAACGGGATGGACGCCAGCGTTTAGCATAGCCAACAGCAACTCCAGCGTCTGACGACGCACACCCGAGAAGCCTTTGGCCAGCGTATTAGCCCGGATCAGCATAGCCGCCCGCACAACGCTGCGGTCAAATGCCGGGCCAACCCCAACGGCGTGGCTCATCAAAATGTTGCGTTGCAGTTGTTCTACCTGATCGGGGGAAATGATGTGGCTCTTGAAGGCGCCAAAACCGGTGGTGATTCCATAAGCCACTTCACCACGCGCCACCAAATCGGCAACAGCCTGTTGGCATCGCTCGATTTTGATGATCGCCTCGGAAGATAGCGCTACCCGCGGAGCATCGGGCGCACCGTAGGCTACTGCGACCACCTGTTCTATTGTCAGACTATTACCGGTGAGCCAAATGGTGCTCATCTAGTCCGCCGCTTCGTAGACGACCACCCCCATTGCAGAAGGGCCAATATGAGTGGCCAGCAAGGGTCCATATTGAATGATGGGGAATCCAACATCAGGAAAAACGGGTTGCAGCCGTCCAAGCAACAGTCTGGCCTCAGCGGTGGGCGTCGTGTGTCGTTGAAGGATGGCTGCCTGCCTGACCTCCGAAAACTCGGCCACAAATTCAAACAATTTATCCACGGCTCGTTCATAGCTGCGGACCTTCTCCAGGGCCATAATCTCCCCATCTTCGACAAAAAGAATGGGCTTGATACCCAAAATGGAGCCAAGGATCGCCTGTGGTTGGCTCAAATGATTGCAGCGTTCCAGATAATCCAGATCGTTCGAATAGAGGACCAAATAGACATGGGGGATCATCCCCCTCAACAAGCGCACGACATCGTCCAGGGTAGCGCCCTCTGCGGCTGCCTCAGCGGCTGCCTTGGCCAGAATGCCCAACCCAAGTGACGTCGTCATCGAGTCCATAACCGCAATTTCACAACGTCCAAGCAGACTTTCGGCGCCACGGCGTGCATGGCGCACTGTCTGACTGATCTGGCCCGACGCGTGAATCGAGATTATCTGGTCCGTACGTTTGTGTACCCCGGCATACGCTCGTTGAAATTGATCCACCGTGGGCGGCAACAACCGAAGCTGAGGACCACGGCCTTCCATATGCAAAAAAAAGTCCTCGCGGGTGATGTCAACGCCATCCAACAACGGCAGGTCTCCCCGAAATATGTTGAATGGGACGACAGTGATATCGAGCTCCTGTTCCACCCCTGGTTCGAAATAGGCCATACTGTCGGTAACAACGGCAACTTTTCCCATAGACGTCTCACTCCAAAGACAGAATGAAGTGGTAATGCGCCTGACCACCGTCATACGCATCCACTTCCAGGTCGGGATATGCCTGACGAATCACCTCGGCCAGAGCTTCCGCCTGGGACTCGCTGACATCCTCTCCGTAATAAATGGTCACCACCTCGTAATCACCAGCATTTGCCTTACCCAACACATCCATCGTGACCTGCTCTTGGTCCCTACCGCAGGTAACGAGCTCATCGTTCAGCAACCCTATGATGTCGCCCGCATTCACCTGGCAGCCGGAGATTTGGGTGGAACGAACCGCATAGGTAATCTCGATAGTCTGGATGTCGGCAGCGTTGCGCAGCATGCGCTCGGCATTATTTTGCAGGTCAGATTGATAGTTGAAGGCCATCAGGGCACTGATACCTTCTGGCACCGATTTGGTGGCCACGACAGCTACCTGTTTGGCGGACAACTCAGCCGCCTGCCGGGCGGACAGCAGCACGTTCGAATTGTTGGGCAGGACAAGAACCTTATCGGCCTTCACGTTTTCAATCGCCTCCAGCATCTGTTGAGTGCTGGGATTCATCGTCTGCCCACCCGGAACGATCGCTCCCACCCCCATACTCTCGAAGATGCGGGTCAAGCCTTGCCCGGGTACAACCGCCACAATGGCGATGTCGGTCAGTTCTTCCGTCGCCGGCGCCGGTCGGCGCTCTTTGATGAACTCCTGATATTGGTCCTCCATGTTTTCCACAACCACGTCAGCAATGGTACCGTGCCGGACACCATAGGCCAGAGGCACACTCGGATCGTGGACGTGGACATGGACCTTGATCAGTTGAGCATCGCCGACCACCAGGGTACTGTCTCCCATAGCGTCGATCGCCCGCCGGATTTCCTCAACGTTCAGCCCCTCTCCCTTGATAAGAAACTGTACGTCGTAGCCGTAGCCATCCGGGCCGGCTCCCAGGCTCGACTTGAGCTCAGCGGCAGTGTCCTGGTCGGGATCGAGCGTCACTGGCTCACCCGTCAAGAAACGAAATACGCCCTCCAACAGGTAAACCAGCCCTTGGCCGCCGGCGTCTACGACGCCGGCCTCTTTCAGCACGGCCAGCAATTCCGGTGTATGGGCCAGTGTCTTCTTGGCCACATCCAAGGTATATGCCATAACCTCAGTGATATCGTCGCTCTGCTGAGTGGATTCGCCAGCAGCCCGTGCCGCTTCACGCATCACCGTTAAAATCGTGCCTTCTACCGGCTTTATCACGCCACGCAGAGCTGTCTCATAGGCTATGTCGGCTGCCTCGGCCACGTCTTGTGCTGTAAAGGTGTCTTTGCCATCCAAGCCGTGAGCAAACCCACGCAGAATCTGAGACAAAATAACCCCCGAGTTGCCCCGAGCCCCCATCAGGGCGCCATGAGCCATTTGCTTGGCAACAATAGACGCCGATACATCCTGCGAGCCATTAATCTCCCCCAAAGCGGAGTTCATAGTCAACGACATGTTTGTTCCGGTATCGCCATCTGGCACCGGGAACACATTTAGAGCATTGACGATAGCCGCATGCCCTTTGAGCCATTGCCCGGCAGCCTGTAGGGCGAGTTTGAGTTGCTGCCCGTCATAGGCAATGACTGTCTCTTCTTTCGACTCCATCAGGGCAGAATGCTTTTCCGATGATGTCTGTCGCACTTCTCCGCTCAATCCCTGAACCTCCAAAAAAAAATAACGCTCAATCCACTGTGCTGACGCGCAAAGCCTGCACGTGGACATTAACCTTCGTCACCGGCATCCCGAGGGCCTTTTCGACACGGAACTTGACGACAGACATTATGTTCTGAGCTACCTCT
The DNA here is from genome assembly GCA_964529945.1 of uncultured Anaerolineales bacterium. Lineage (GTDB taxonomy): Bacteria > Chloroflexota > Anaerolineae > 4572-78 > NAK82 > CAZHBM01. The sequence continues at coordinate 9,286 of CAZHBM010000043.1, forward strand.
GATATTCGGATGCCATACTCAAGAATCACGTAAAGATCGATGAAGATCTTGCCACCTTCGACCTTCACGTCAACGCCACGATGACTGGCGCCTGGTGCCAGTAATTCGACCAACCCATCCTTGAAATTCCTGGAAGCTATGCCAACCACGCCATAGGACTCTAGGACCACCTGGCTGGCAATACTAGCTATAGCCGCTGGTGCGATCTCGATTTTGCCATACTCAGTCTCGATGGTCATTGTCACTGTCCGCTTATCGCTCCTATCGGCTTTGTATTCCCAGTCCGATGTTATCGTGTGCCTCACGTTCTGCAAAAACCGAGATGTCGATCTTGTCATTTCTCACAGCGCCAAGCCGTTCAACAAACAATATTCTCTATTAGCAGTGCGACATACTTGCCCATCCGCACCGACCGTGCTATAATCCTGACCTTGGGCGTCAGAAATGGCATTTAAGCCCGACAAGTTGAAGAAATGGGGAGGCACTTATTTATGGCAAAGTGTGAAATCTGCGGCAAGACCCCTCAGTTTGGCCACAAAGTGAGCCATTCGATGCGACATACCAAGCGCCAGTTCAAGGCGAATATTCAGCAAGTCACGATTGTCGAGAGGGGCAAACATCGCAAGATTAAGGTCTGCACCCGCTGCCTGCGCACGCTGCATAAGAGCTAGGGCAAATTGCAGATCTAATATCTAGTGTTATTCTCTTGTTAGGACCTGAAACCAGCGCCACCATTCAGCGCTGGTTTCTTTATGATACACTGTATCAGACCAAAAATCAAGATTTCGGGCACTTACTTTTGTCATCCGCGCATGACCGCCCGTTTCTCTTCTGCCGGCTATTTCCCTTTTGGAGCCTACTGCAGCTTCAATAGGGCGGTTGGAAGTTGGCACTTGTCGCTCAGGAACGTATAATATGTCGCTGTGAGCACTTTATGGCTGCCGGGATAGGAACCTCGTTGATGCCTTACGAATCAGTAATCGGTATGGAAGTCCACGTTGAGTTGAACACGAACAGCAAGATGTTCTGTGACTGCAGCCCGGACATCTTTGGTGCGGCTCCCAACACTCACGTGTGTCCCGTGTGCCTGGCAATGCCGGGTTCACTGCCAGTCATCAATGAAACGGCCGTGCACTTCACAATCATGACCGGCCTGGCGCTCAACTGCCAAGTACAGCCTCACAATGTGTTCGCCCGCAAGAACTATTTCTACCCCGACTTGCCCAAAGGTTACCAGATTTCCCAGTATGAATTGCCCCTATGCCTTGACGGGTACATCGACATTCAGGTTAACGATGAAACTCGACACATCCGCATCCGTCGGGTTCACCTTGAAGAAGACACGGGCAAGCTCACTCACGTGGGCCAGCAGAGTCTGGTCGACTTCAATCGCGCCGGCGTACCATTGATGGAGATTGTGTCCGAAGCCGACATGCACTCGGCCGAGGAAGCCTATGCCTACGTCTCGCAACTGCGCCAGATTGTGCGCTATCTAGGGGTCAGCAGCGGGGATATGGAAAAAGGCGCGATGCGTTGCGAGGTCAATCTGTCTTTGCGCCCGGAAGGCTCGCAAGAGCTGGGAACCAAGGTCGAAATCAAAAATTTGAACTCGTTCCGGGCTGTGCGCAACGCCATCGACTACGAAATAGAGCGCCAGACTCAAATGCTGGATACGCGCCAGCCAATTTACCAGGTCACGATGGGATGGGACGAGACGACCGGTGTGACCAAGGAACAACGCAGCAAAGAAGAAGCGCATGATTACCGCTATTTTCCCGAGCCCGATTTGCCTCCCCTGTCGCTCGATTGGGCCTGGATACAGTCGATACAGGAAGGCTTGCCGGAACTTCCGGACGTTAAACGGAACCGTTTTCTGAAGGAATTCGGGCTCACGCCCTACGATTCGGAGCTGCTGGCGGAAGATCGCCAGGTGGCTGATTACTACGAGGAAGCAGTATCGGCCGCAGAGGGGACAAACGTCAGCCCCAAAGCGATTGCCAACTGGATGACCGGTGAGCTGTTCCGCTTGATGAAGGACAATGGCGTGACCATTCCGGAGGTGTCTATCGAACCAAGCCACCTGGTAGCACTGATCCGTCTCGTGAACGATAAGACAATCAATCAAACGGCGGCCAAAAAGGTCCTGGGACTTATGTGGCAATCCGGCCGGCCGCCACAGCCCATCGTGGAAGAACTGGGCCTGCGCCAGATTTCAAGTGCCGACGACCTGGCACGCATTGTGGACCAAGTTATGGCAGATAACCCGGATGCAGTCGCCCAGGTAAGAGCCGGCAAGGAAGCCACAATAGGCTTTCTGATCGGCCAAGTTATGAAGGCTACTCGCGGCAAAGCCAATCCGCAAATGGTGAGGCAGCTGTTCTTGGACAGAATGTAGCCGCTTAGCTCGATTCTCAAACGTAGCAACAATCAACGCAGAACTGCAGAAGGAGCAATGTTACCATGTCTGAAGAACTCAACCCATTTCTGATTGCACAAAAGCAACTGGACGAAGCAGCGGAACTGTTGGGGCTTGACGAGGCGACCCACCAACTCTTGCGGTGGCCTCGACGAGAGCTCAAGGTGACCATCCCCGTGAAGTTGGACGACGGTTCAACCAAGATCTTCCACGGCTACCGCGTCCAGTACAACGATTCCAGAGGGCCGACGAAGGGTGGCCTGCGCTGGCACCCCGACGAAACGATCGACACCGTGCGCGCCCTGGCGGCCTGGATGACGTGGAAGACCTCGGTAGTGGACATCCCCCTGGGTGGAGGCAAGGGCGGCGTTACCTGCAATCCCAAGGAAATGTCCATCGGCGAGCAGGAGCGGTTGGCACGTGGCTATATCCGGGCCATTCACCGTTTTATCGATGAGGACACAGATGTGCCGGCACCGGACGTCTACACCAATCCGCAAATTATGGCCTGGATGATGGACGAGTACAGCACCATCCGCGGCCACAATGTGGCCGGCATCATCACCGGCAAGCCGATCCCTTTGGGCGGCTCTCAAGGGCGCGGTGATGCCACAGCCCGCGGCGGCGTATACACGGTGCGCGAAGCTGCCAAGGTGCTCGGTTTGCCCCTCAAAGGCGCGACGGCCGCCATCCAAGGTTATGGCAATGCCGGCCAATTCGCCCACAAATTGGGCGAAGAGCTGTTAGGGCTGAAAGTGGTGGCGATATCCGACTCCAAGGGAGGCGTGTACCGTGCCGATGGTATCGGCTACCAGGAAGGCGTGGACTGGAAAACCAAGACGGGCAGCGTGATTGATTTGCCCAATACGGAATCAATCGCCAATCCGGACTTGTTGGAGTTGGACGTGGTTGTCCTTTTCCCGTCGGCACTGGAGAACGTGATCACCGATGCCAACGCCGACAAAATCCAGGCCAAGATTGTGGCCGAGTTGGCCAACGGACCGACTACGCCCCAAGCTGACAGGATACTACACGAGCGTGGCGTCTATATCATCCCGGACTTCCTGTGCAACGCCGGCGGCGTAACCGTGAGCTATTTTGAACAGGTGCAGAATGCATACGGCTACTACTGGGACCTGAGTCTGGTCCATCAACGCCTGGATGCAAAGATGACAGCCGCTTTCCACGCCGTGCACGACATGTTCGAGCGCAAATCGGTCCCCAACCGCACGGCTGCCTACCTGGTCGCGGTCCATCGCGTGGCCGAAGCCTGCAAGCTGCGCGGCTGGGTATAACCGTCAGGAATCCAGACCGTATCGTTCAATCGCTTCCTCGAGTATGCGGTTGACGAGTTCTTCATAGGTCCAGCCGGCCGCCCTGGCCTCGATGCATAGATCCGAATATTCGGCGTTGAGGCCGGGCAGTGGGTTGACCTCCAAAATGTACGGGGTGTCGCCCGCGTGGGCATCGAAACGAAAGTCCACGCGGGCGACATCCAGACAGCCTACCACACGGAACGTAGCAGCCGCCAACCAGTTCAGTTCTTCCACTTGTTCGCCTGTCAGCGATGCCGGACAGAAGTAATGGAAATCGTGTACCAGTTCCGTCTTGATACGGCTGGTATATATTCCCGCCTCTTCTTCCGGATAGGCGGCCATGTTAACCTCCAACGGAGGCAAAAAATCCAACCCCCTGGATATGCGTGGCGCTTCGTCATTGTCGGGAATGCGCCAGGCCACCGGCGTGACCAGATTGCCGACCACGCCCACCGTCACCTCACGGCCCTCAATGAAGCGTTCCACCAACACGGGTTGGTCATAGCGGTCGAAAATAATCTTAACTTGCTGCCGTAGCTCTCTCTCATCGCGCACCACAGACGAGGAACTGATGCCCATGCCGGTTCCTTCGCGGCTCGGTTTTACGAAGCAGGGAAACTGCATATCGGGGTCGAGCGGTTCGTCGAGGCGCTCGAGCACCTGAAAAGGTGGCGTCGGCAGGTTATGATAACTCAACACCCGCTTGGTCATCGGCTTGTCGAGCGCCAAAGCCAGGGCCAATACCTGCGATCCGGTATAGGGAATCCTGAGCACCTCCAAAATCGCAGGCACGTGCGATTCGCGCGAATCGCCAAAATGTCCCTCGCAGATATTGAAGCAAATTTCGGGCCGTTTGTCGCGCAGGTTGTCGTATAGATTCTCATCACCCTCCATGAAGGTGACATTGTGGCCATTGCCTTCGAGCGCACGGGCAATGGCATCGATCGTCTGTTCCGAATCCAGATCATCCCAATAGTCAGGCGCCATGCCTTCCCAGACGGGTGCATTCTTTTTCAGATTGGCCAACAAGGCAACTTTCATCCCTTTTGTTTAGAGCCTCCGATAGAATCCGAGATATTCGTTATGCTACGGCGATAGGAAATTCTGACCTCAAAATAGAAGCTGTGCGGAAAACTGCCTTTCAGCGTACGATTCCGTCAACGCAGTCTGACCGCGCCCAGAGGGATGGCGTTGTTTTCGTAAACCAGCCCACCCTGGCCGGTAACCACCGTTCGTTCCATGTTCACGTCGTACATGCCGCTGACCAGCTCGTAGTTACCTGCCGGCAGGTCAGGCGGCAATTGGATTACGTGCCGGTCAGCGTACACGTGCCCCGATTGCCACGTGTGCGTCGGCTCCTGTCCATTGGCCGGGAAACTGTCGTGTCCGGCCACCAATTGGCCTTCGGCATCCAACAGGTGGGTAAAAACGGTAAAACTCTCATCAGGAGGATTTGTAGCCAGCCAGTACAAGGTCACCTGTATTTGATCGGACTGAGGCTTCTGGATGCGATAGGCCACCAGGTTGGCGCCGCTGCCCAGACGAGCCAGTGGCGGTTGGGCCGTGGCCCCGGACTGGACGGCAAAAAGCCGTAGGGAATAACCATGTTCAAACTGGTAAGTTAACAGGGGAGGGTCGAGAGGGGCCAGGGCGGCCTGTTCGGCGGCTGATGGAGACGGCCCGGTCACTGCCCACACCGCGCTATTACCTGCCACGAGAGATTCAAGCGAGGGGGCAGTTACATACGCCTGATCGCCGCCTGCCAAACGCAGCCGGTAATCGGCGGCCAAATATGGGTTAAAATGCCGGAGCTGTTCCTGGTCGGTCATCAGGACCACATTGGCCTGTTCAGTCGCTTGCGGTGTGTCCAGGTAGCCGATAATTGCGGCTGCGGGATCCCCAGCCAACTGGCTGCTCACATAACCCTTGATAGTCGACGGCGCCACAGCCGCCAATCCTACGCCAAGAATAAACGCCAGAGCCACCGGCGCGTAGCGGCGCACGCTGTTGAGCCGCCCCAGCCGATCCTGCCACAGAATCTGTCCAAATTCCAGCAACAACACCCCCAAGGTCAGCCAGCGCACGACGATCACAACCAAGAACAATGTTTCTGCCTGAGGCACCAGAACAAAATAGACCGGCGTTTCCAGCACATTCAGGCCTGTCAGCAGCAGACAATAGGCGACACCCCGCCGGTTGGGCAACAGCAGCAGCACAAACGGCAGCAAATACACCAGAAACTGGGGGCTGAACCCTTTGGAATACAGGAGGAAAAGTGTCACCGTGAACCCGGTCAGGGCGACGACATTGCGCGGTCGCCGGTAGTCTGCCGGACGGGTCCAAACAATTAGGTAGAAGAGAGCGAACAGCAGGGTAATGATTCCCCAGGGCAGGAACGAGCTGTGAATGGCGAAATTGGTCTCAAACGGGTTGAGCCGGTCACCGCCGACGACCCCGAAGCCGGTATAACCCTCGATGAGCGCCCATACCGTCTCCCAGGAAGAGCGGCCGGCAATCGCTTTCACCATCGTCACCAGCCAGGCGGGCCGGGTGAAAAGGAACGGCGCCAGAAGCACCAGACTTGTGACCAAGCTGGTCACAAGGTATAGGGCGCCATCCAATAT